>WFXX01000315.1 GCA_015490395.1 Gammaproteobacteria bacterium
CCCCCGCCCTCAGGGGCGGTTGCCTCCTCTACCTTGGTCTCGGCGGGCGCCTCGGGCTCCAGACCCGCCGCCTCCCCACCCTCGGGCGCGGCTAGGGCCTCCAGGGTGCGAAGCAGCTCGGGGTCCGCAGGCTCCGGCATCTCGCCACCGCGCACGGCATCGAGCATGCCGTTGACCACGTCCACCACCCTCAGGACCACGTCCATGAGGGCAGGATCCACCCGCCGCTGGCCCTGCCGGAGGGTGTTGAAGACGTCCTCGGCCCGGTGGCAGACCTCCACCAGGGGCTCGATGCCCAGGAAGCCGGCCCCGCCCTTGACCGTGTGAAAGCCCCGGAAGACCGCGTTCAGGAGCTCCTGGTCGGCCGGGCGCTGCTCCAGCTCCACCAGCTGCTCGCCCACCTGCTCCAGGATCTCGGTGGCCTCCACCAAGAAATCTTGGAGAATCTCGTCGTCGACCTCGAGGGCCATGGCGTCCCACCCCCTTCTTCAGAAGCCCAGGCTGGAGAGCAGCTCATCCACCTCGTCCTGGCCCTGGACCCTGCCGGTCTCCCCGGGCAGACCTGGGCCGGTGGGCCCCTCGCGCCGTGCACCGGCCTCCTCCGCTGTGGGGCGCTCTCCATGCAGCCCGGCCCCGGTGATGCGCACCAGCCGCACCAGGCTCTGCTCCACTTCCTCCACCAGCTGGATGACGCGGCGGATGATCTGGCCGGTCAGATCCTGGAAGTCCTGGGCCACCATCACCTCCGAGAGGCAGCGGTGCACGAGGGTCAGCTCGCCCGCGGCCCGCCCCAGCCGCCGCTCGGCCCGCTCCAGGGCCGCGCGCTCCCCGGGCGCGGCGGCGCGGGCCGCGCGCCGCAGCTCCGCCCGCGTCCGCTCCAGGCGCCGGGACGCCCGCTCCGCCGCCGGCAGCGCCTCCTCCACGGCCGTCAGGACCCGATGGGCGGCCTGCTCGGTCATGGCAATGACGTGGTGCAGCCGCTGGCGCGCATCGGGCATGCCCTCCTGGGCCAGCGCTGCGATGCGGTTGTCCTGCAGGAAGCTCTGGATGGCCTCGTGCAGGTCGCGCGTCAGCTCCCCCAGGCGGCGGAAGAGGCTGCCCTCCTGGGCGCAGATAAACTGATCGAAGAGTCGCTCGGCCTCGGCCGGCGAGGCCGCCTCCATCGCCTCCAGGAGGCGGCGGAGCGCGGCCAGGCGCTCCGCCGCCGAGGCCCCTGGCGTCGCTTCTGGATGCCCGCTCATCTTCCCTCCCTCGGATTTCCCCTCGGGGCGCCGCCGCGCCCTCAGGCCGTGGCCGCCAGGCGTGCGAAGATGCGCTCCAGCTTCTCCTTGAGCGTGGCAGCGGTGAAAGGCTTGACGATGTAGCCATTCACCCCCGCCTGGGCGGCCTCCACGATCTGCTCCCGCTTGGACTCCGCCGTGACCATGAGCACGGGCAGGCGGGCCAGCTTGGGATCGGCGCGCACGGCCTTGAGCAGGTCGATGCCCTGCATGCCGGGCATGTTCCAGTCGGTGATGAGCAGGTCGAAGTCCCCCTCGCGTAGCTTGGGCAGCGCCGTGTTGCCGTCGTCGGCCTCCTCGATGTGCTTGAAGCCCAGCTCCTTGAGCAGGTTCTTGATAATCCGCCGCATGGTGGAGAAGTCGTCCACCACCAGGATCTTGATGTTCGTATCCAAGGCCGTCTCCCCCTCGTCTTGCGCCTCTTCCTCCGAGCGTCTCATTCCGGTCGGATCCAGCTTCCCAGGCGGGCCTGGAGCCGGATGAGGGCCTGGCTGTGGATCTGGCTCACCCGCGACTCGCTGACCCCCAGCACCTCGCCGATCTCCCGCAGGTTGAGCTCCTCGTCGTAGTAGAGGGTCATCACCAGACGCTCGCGATCGGGGAGGCTGGCGATGGCCTCGGCCAGGCTACGCCGGAAGGCCTCCTGCTGCACCCCGTCCATCGGCCCGGGCGATCGGTCGGCGAGCTGCACCGCGCTCGCCTCGTCGTCCACGCCGAGGTCGTCGAAGCTCATCACCAGGTAGCCGCTGGCGTCCTGGAGCATCTGGTGGTACTCCTCCAGGCTGATCCCCAGGTGCTCGGCCACCTCGTGGTCGCGGGCGTCGCGGCGGGTGCGGCTCTCGATCTCGCGCACCGCCTCGGCCACCTTGCGGGCCTTACGGTGCACCGAGCGCGGGGCCCAGTCGTTGCGCCGGATCTCGTCCAGCATGGCGCCGCGGATGCGGATCCCGGCGTAGGTCTCGAAGCTGGCGCCCTGGCCGGCGTCGTAGTTGCGAGCCGCCTCTAGCAGGCCGATCATGCCCGCCTGGATGAGGTCATCCACCTGCACGCTAGGCGGCAGACGGCTCATGAGGTGGTAGGCGATGCGCTTGACCAGCGGCGCATGACGCCGCACCAGCTCCTCCTGATCCTGGGCTGCCGGCGCGCCGCCCCGCTCCACCCGGGCGTAGAGGGCCGCGGCGCCCACCGCCCCCCCGTTGGCTCCCCCGTTCATGCCCATAGCTCCGTCTCCCGGCTGGCCTGGATGAGCCGCTCCACGAAGAACTCCACCTTCCCACCGGCGCCCCGAGGCACCGGCCATGTATCGGCCCGGCGCGCCAGCTGCTTGAACGCCTGGGCCGCGCGCGAGCGCGGATAGGCCTCCACCACCGCACGCTGCTTCTGCACGGCCCGGCGTAGGCTCTCATCGAAGGGCACCGAGCCCATGTAATCGAGGTGCACGTCCAGGAAGCGGTCGGCCACCGCCAGCAGCTTGCCGTAGAGGGCCCGCCCCTGCTGGGGGCCCTCCACCATGTTGGGCAGCACCCGGAAGCGGTGGACGCCGTGGTCCCGGTGCAGCACCTTGATGAGGGCGTAGGCATCGGTGATGGAGGCCGGCTCGTCGCAGACCACCACCACCACCTCCTGGCAGGCCCGGGCGAAGGCGGTGACCCCCTCCGACAGACCCGCCGCGGTGTCCACCACCAGCACGTCCAGGCTCCCCTCCAAGGCGCTGAAGGCGCGGATGATCCCCGCATGCTCCATGGGGCCCAGGTTGGCCATGGCCTGGATGCCCGAGGCGGCGGGCACCACGCGGAGGCCGCCGGGGGCCTCCACGATGACCTCGGCCAGGCTGCGCCGCCCCCGCACCACGTCCGCCAGGCTGTAGGGGGGGTTGAGGCCGAGCAGCACGTCCACGTTGGCCAGACCCAGGTCGGCATCCAGCAGCAGCACCTCCCGCCCCAGCGCCGCGAGGGACAGGGCCAGGTTCACCGAGACGCTGGTCTTGCCCACGCCTCCCTTGCCGCTGGTGACGGCGATGACCTTCACCGGCCGCCTGCGGCCGAGCTGCCGCAGCCCCGCGGCCTGCTCACCCACCGCCTCCGCGGCGGGAGACGGCCGCCCCATGGCCGCGCCCTCAAGCATGGGCCGCCCTCCCCCAGCCGGAGGGCGGCC
>WFXX01000316.1 GCA_015490395.1 Gammaproteobacteria bacterium
CAGCGCAGCCCCTCCCGCAGCCCCTCCGGGCTCGGCTCCACGGGGATCCTCCGCTCCTCGCGCTCCCTCGCCATGGCCCACCTCCCGGCCGCCTTGCCCAGCACCCCTTTCGGCAGCCCAGCAGCACAGCTTAGCGCCGCCGCCCGCAGCCCGCCACCGCCAGCCCTCCGTCCGCCCTGGCGCGCCCGGCCCGACGGCCGGCCCAGGGGTCGAGGCGCGCTTCGCTGCCTACACGGGGAGCCTCGCGGTCGTGCGGCTCGACGACTTCAGCCGCCGGATCCTGATCGAGCCCGGCGAGATCTCCGGCGCGATGGTCGTCCCCCGGATGCGGGCCGGGCCCGAGGGGGCCGTCGTCTTCGACCGGGCATATGTCGTCTACCAGGCCGAAGGCCGCATCCGCAAGCTGCGGCTCCTGGGCACCGAGCGCCCCACGCCCGAGGACCTGCTGCCTGGACAGCCCATGTGCCTCTCGCCACACGGGGTCTTCGACGTGTATCCCACCGATCTCGCTCGGCCAGAGAGCACCCTCGTGGAGGTGTGGCTCCCCGACCCGAACGAGGGCTGCGACCAGGCGCGTCCCGCCTACGTGCCCCTGGCGGGCGGACCGCCGCAGAGCCTGAGCCCTTGGCGCGTAGACGCCGACCTGCTCATAGACGGATCGGGACGCGTCCTCGCCCGCATCGAGGCCTCGGCCCAACGCGGCATCCGTCGCCTCTCTCCAGACCTGTCCACCGCCGAGCTGCTCGTGGGCCCGGAGGAGATCGCCGATGCCTTGGGCGGACCGCCGGCTGCGGGGCCACCCTTCACGACCGGATCGGGTCCGTGTTCGAGGAGCCGGGCGGCCTCCGCGCCGCCCTCGTGGTCCTCACCAAGGGCTCCCGGATCGCGGCCTGGCGCATCCCCGTCGAGGGCCCCCCGTCGCCGGCCGCCACCGCCGACCTCGCCCCGCTCACGGTGACCTCCCTCGACATCGCCGCAGCGCCCGGTGGAGCCTGGCTGCTGGCCGCCGATCACCAAACCGGCGCCTGGCGGCTGCTCCGGATCGCCCGCTCCGGGGAAGGCCTCAGCCTGGTGCAGGAGACCGAGGGAACGATCCCCGGTGGCCTCTACCGCTGGGACTCCGATCCGGGTGAGTTCTACGCCATCGGGACCCAGCCGTCCCGCCCGGCCTTTTTCCTGAACGACGCCGAGGGCCGCAAGCACGGGTACGTCTTCGATCCGGCCACCGGAAGCCTGGATCCGGTCCCGGTGCCCGACGGCTGGTCCCTGGCCAACCTGATCAGCCTCCGCGGCCGCGGCTGGCTGGCCCTCTACGATCGCGAAGGCGTCGGCGAAGGGCAGCCCCCCGAGCGGGTGGCCCATCTCGGGCCCAGGCTCGAGAGCCTGTTCGAGGCCGAGACCTACGGCGAACTCGCCCGCCTGGCCTTTCGGCTCGGGCCGCCCGCGCTCGAGATCTTTGCCACCGCCGTGGTGCTGGCCGTGCCCTGCGACGACGGCTCCGGCGAGCGCTGCCTCCGCCGCTACGATCCGTCCCGTGCCGTCCTCGATCCGCCCTTCGGCAGGCTGCCGGCGGGCAGCCGAATCCTGAGCGAAACCCTATCGGGCGACCAAGATCTGCTGTTGGTCAGCCACCCGAAGGGCGACAGCGGGCGCCAGCTCGACATCTGGGCTATCGACCTTCCGGGCCGCTACGTGGAGCGGATCACCGACACCCCGGACAAGGACGAGCGCCTGGTCTACTGAATCCTGAATGCGCTGCAGCCCCCGGCCACGCCCCCGCCCCGCCTGGCCCTTGCCGGACACCGCCGCCGATGCTATAAGGCCGGCTGCCGGCAGGATGCCGTGCCCCTTGATTGCGCCGCAAGCAGGGAGGGTTGCGCCATGACCTTCACCGCTCGCCTGCCCGGAGCGGAGTCGCTCCGGGCGCTTGCCTTTGGCCTGCTGCTGGCCGCAGGCACGCCCGCGAGCGGAGAGGTGCCGCCCGGCACCCCGCCCGCCTCCCGGACGCCATCGGGCAAGGCCGCCGAGCCTGCGCCGAAGGCTGCAGCGCCTGCACCCTTGGGGCTTCCCCTGGGAGAGGCCACGGTGTCGGACCTGAAGGCGCGCATCCCCAACGTCCAGCGCCTCGGCACCAGCCGCATCACCCGGGGGCCCGTCTACCGCGCACGGGGCAGTGCGCTCCCCGTGCCGGGATTCCGGGAGGCCACCTTTGTCTTCGACCGGGACGGGCGGCTCGCCGCCGTCGACCTGCGCTACCGCAAGGCCATGGACGGCTCGCGGTTCCGCGAGCTGGTCGGGCTGCTGGCCGAGAAGTACGAGCTCAAGAGCAAGGAGGACCCTTTCGTCGGCACCCGCCGCGCCGAGCTTCTGGCGGGCACGACGCAGATCGTCGTGATCGAGCCCCATCTGTCCTTCGAAGGGACGGTGCTCTATGAGACGCTCGGCTACGTGGCGGCCACCCTCGAGTCCCTGGTGCGCGAGCAGGAGGAGAAGTCCAAGCGCCTGCGCGAGGGCCTATAGGTCTTGCCACGGCCACTCGGCACGCGAGCGTCATGGAGCTGACGCAGCTCTACTACCACTTCACCACCGAAGGCTCGCGAGGGGGTCTGCATGCGCTCGACTGCGCCCTTCAGCCGGGCCGGGAGCCCCAGGAGACCCTTTCCGCCGCCCTGCGGCGCGGCTTCAGGCGTCTCGAGGCCCTGCTCGACGGGATGCTCCTGGAGCAGGAAGGCCTGGACTGCGACAAGCGCCCGATCTTCACCGACAGCCCTCACGTGACGCGCGTGGGCCATGCCTACGAGACCCGCGTGAGCCAGGCCGCCGCCGTCCAGCGCCGGGTGCGGCAGCTCTGCGGCACACAAGCCGTCCGCGAGCCACCCTCGCCTGGCGAGCGGGGCCGATGCGATCTGGTCGGCGAGCTCGACCGCGGCCTCGGCAAGGCCTCGCTCCGCCTGGAGGCCCGCCTCGGCCACGCCCTCAACGTCGCGCTGGTGGGCCGCCTCCTGGCCCTGCCGGAGATGAAGCTATCCAGCCGCGCCGAGATCGCCGTCCGCCGGCTCCGGGAGGTGCTGGACGTCTACGAGCGCGATCCCTCCGGCCTGCCGCAGCTCCTTGACCGTCCGGACCCCGACGGCCCGCGCTAGGGCTTGCGCGCCGCCCTTCGCCGCCCTGGCCGCCCGAGGCCAAAGGGCCGGAGAGAGGGAACGGCAAGGGCTGCGCCAGGGGAAGGGCCGCCAACGGCATGGGGCTTGCCCGAAAGGGCAAAGGGCCGCTACAGAGGGCCTGGGAAAGGGCCCGCTTCCAAAGGACCTGCGATGCACGGCATCCTCCGGACCGCCTGGCGAGGGCTTGCCGACGGCTGGCTCTCTGGGGTCTGGGCCGCCGTCGCTGCCGGGGCCCTTTCTTTCGCCCTCCTCGGCCGCGGCTGGCCATACGGCCTGCTCGCCGCTTCGGCCGTGGCCTACCTCCATGTGCTCGCCACCGCGGCCCTCTCCTCTCGCGAACGAGCCGCCACGGCCGCCTGGCAGGCCCTCGGGCGCACCACGCCGCTCCTCCTCCTGACCTGGACCAGCCTGAGCCACGTCGCCCAGGCCATCGTTCGCGGCCCGGAGACCGTCTCGCTCCTCCTCGGCCTCGCCAGCGGCACCGCCCAGACCGCCGCCAGCCACGCGCTGGCTGGCCACCCTACGACCACGAGCAGGCCTTCGACGTGTGCCTCTTCGACCGGCGCTACCGAGGGCCGCGGATGAGCGAGGAGCAGCTTACGGCAGCCCTGCGCCGGATCAACGTCGAGACGGGCATCCCGCTCAGCCCGCACCGCCTGCGCCATACGGCGGCCACCCACCTCTGCGCCGTCGGCGACCTCCGCTCGGCGCAGGTGATGCTCGGGCACACCAGCATCCAGACCACCATCCGGTACGTCCATCCCGACCTGGAGAGGCTGCGCGCGACGGTGGCCGCCATGCCGGCCCCGCACCTGACATCGAGGGGATGAACATGAAGCAACAGCCGGAGCGGAGCACGGCGTTGACCCGCGGCTACCCTGATGCCAAGATGAATGCAAGGGGAGCTGTGCAGGCAGCGCAGGACGGCGAGAGAACCCCCAAGATCCCTCCAGCTATAATGGCCCGCCCGGGCCTGTAGCTCAGCGGTCAGAGCAGGGGACTCATAATCCCTAGGTCCCAGGTTCGAATCCTGGCGGGCCCATCGTCAGGGCGCTGACCGGCCTCCCTCAGGAAGGAGGCGTGATGCTGCCGTCGTGCTCCACCACGGGGAGGGCGCCCCGTGCGGCGAGGAGGTTCTCGGGCTCGTAGCGGAGGCGGCGGCGGCGATCACCCGGCCCGATCACCTCCACCTCCCGGCCCAGCCGCTCCAGGGCCGAGCGGTGGATCATCTCGTTGACGAAGGCCTGGCCCGGCCCGGGGCGGTTGACCCGGCGCAGCCAGGCGGAGAGGCGCCGGACCCAGCCATCCTGTCCGCCGATCACCCGCTGGAAGGGCACCACCCGGCTGAGGGTGTAGAGGGCGGTGAGGGAATCGTGCTGGGGCGCGAGGGGATCGGGCTGCAGCCGCTGGAGGCGATCAGGATCAAGGGCCAGGCCTGCGGCCTCGGCCCGCAGGGCCAGCCAGCGCAGGGGCAGATCCGCCAGCCGCCGCTCCACATAGCCACCACCGATGTCGGCGTGCACCCCCGGGAACCAGACCTGCTGTACCCGCTCCTGGGGCGGCACCTCTCCCAACGGGGCCTGCCAGAGCGCCGGCGCGAAGGGTCCCCGACGCTCGTCAATGGCCACGGCTTGGTAAGCCTGCTCGATGTGCGGACCCAGGCGGGTGTCGTGGAAGCGGTAGCGCCGGTTCCAGACGTTGGCCAGGCGCAGGGGGATGCCCAGGGCGCCCACGGTGTCCCAGACGCCGAGGAAGCGGATGTGCACGGCCTCGTGCACGTAGGGGCGCAGGGCCTCACGACGCCCCTCGTCCCTGGTCCGGTAGGCCTCCATGGCCTCGCGAACGCGCTCCAGGTGCCCCTTCCGGAGCAGGCCGGACCAGCGCAGCAGGCCCGCCAGGCTCCGGGCGGTGTAGGCCCCGCGCGAGAAGCCGAAGAGATAAATCTCGTCCGCGGGGTCTCCCGTGCCGGCGCCGGGATCGTAGTTGTTGGCGAGGAAGCGGTAGGCGTCCTTGAGGTGCTGCTCCAGTCCGGCACCGAAGGCCCCGCCCCGGAGGCGGTCCACCGGCCCTCCGGTCCCGACCCCCTTGTGGTAGTAGACCACCTGAGCCACCCCATCGCGGCCCCGAGGCAGCACGGCCCGCACCAGATGCACCACGTTGGTGATCTTGGCCTCCAGATCCGCGGTGTTCCAGGTGCCATCCAGGCACAGCACGATGCGCTTCATGAGCCACCCTCCCTGGCGGTGCCGCGCCCTACTCGCGCAGCACGCACTTGCGGTAGAGATCCTTGAGGATCCCATCGGGGTCGTAGCGACGCTTGAGCTCGCGGTAGGTCTCGCCGCCGTAGATGGCCCAGAACTCCTCGGGCTCGAAATAGCTGTCGGAGTAGAGGGACTTGATGCCGCCCAGCTCCTGCACCTTGTGCTCCACCAGGCGGTTGAAGTGGCCGGGGGGATGGGGCTCGCGGGTGCGGATGACGTCCCAGAAGCCGAAGTTGATATAGAGGCGGTCCTCCATGGGATAGAGGGGGAAGCGCACCGTCGGGTCGCGCGGGCGGATAGGACAGATCCACACCGGCGTGAAACGGATGGTCTCGAAATAGAAGCGGAAGAAGTCTACGGCCCGCTCCACGGGGATGTCCACGTCCTGGATGACCGACTCCGAATGCAGCCTGAGGAGCCGCTCAATGCGCCGCGTCAGGCCCAAGCGGGCGTTCCAGCGCATGATCTTGGTGTAGGTGATGGAGTTGAGGCGCTCGCGCCCCAGGAGGCGCCGCACCAGCCAGTTCTGTGCGAAGACGTTCTTGGAGCACCAGAACCAGTCGGTGTCCCAGCGCCAGATGTAGTCGCGGATGGTGAGGTAGTCCTCCTCCCGCTCGCGGATGGAGCGGTAGTAGATGCGCTCGAAGGTGTAGTCGCTGGTGTAGGGGGCGTGCTCCGTGAAGCAGCCCAGGGTGAGGTACATCTCCCGGGGGGAGAAGATAGTGCCGTCCACGAAGTCCACGTCCTGGCGGGCGCACCACTGCGCCACCGCCTGGAAATAGGCCTCCGGATCGTTGAAGCGGTGGTGCTCGAGGCGCACATAGGGCCGCACGGGCACCGTCTGCACCACTAGGCGCAAGGCATAGCCCAGGGTCCCATACGAGTTAGGGAAGCCGAGGAACAGGTCCCGGTGCTCGTTGTCCGGGCGGGCCAGCACCACGTCGCCGGCGCCGGTGAGGACCTCCAGCTCGCGCACCGTCTCGTGCACCAGGCCGTAGCGGAAGGAGGAGGCCTCGATGCCCACGCCCGTGGTGGCCCCGCCCACGGTGATGGAGCGCAGCTGCGGCACCACCGCGGGCATCACGCCCCGCTCCAGGCAGGCCTCCACGGCGGCGTGGTAGGGCGTCATGCCCTCTACCTCCAGCTCGCCGGCCTCCGGGTCGACACGCAGGACCTGGTCGAAGTCGCGCACGTCCAGGCGGCGGTCACCGGTCTCCTTGCGGTCGCGGAAGAGGTTGGAGGTCTCCTTGGCCAAGCGCACCGGCCGCCCACGCTCGCGCCGCAACGCTTCCACCAGCCGGTCCCGCTTGGCCCGGTAGGCATTCCCCTCGACGACCCCTTCCATGGCACCCCCCACACGCCCGCCACAACCCACTTTAAGACGCAACCCCCCGGGCGGCAAGGCGGATGCGCTTGACGGCCGCGGCGGCTTTGCGCTGCAATAGCCTGCCCGTACAACAACCAGCCGCGGGGCGCGGCCCCGGCCATTAGGACCAATGAGGAGGTGCCGGGCACCGCGCTGAGGCCGGAGCGCGCCGGTCGAGAGCACAGAGGGGGGAGCAAGCGATGGGAAGGAAGTTGAGTGGATGGGTGCTGGCCCTAGCGGCGACCTCGCTGGCCGCGGCTCCTGCCTGGGGCGCCGAGCAGCAGCAGGCGGCGAAGCAGCAGGCCAAGGTCCCGGCCATCCACCTCAACAGCGGCCCCTGGCTGAAGCACTTGAACCTGGATCGCGAGCAGCTCGAGCGCATCCGCAAGGCCGTGGCCAAGGCCCTCACCGCGCCCATCGACGAGGAGATCCAATGCGGCAAGGTCTACATGGACTGCACGGTGCGCGCGGCGCGGGAGTGGATCAGTGGTGGCGTGAAGCACCGGCAGATCGTTATCGTGATCCACAAGGGGCCGCAGAGCGGCGGGCCCACCGGATCCAAGGCCTTCGCCATGAACGTGGTGCGCCAGGTAGGAGGCCAGTGGCCCGAGATTCGCATCTGAGAACGCAGCTTCTCCCCTTGGCAGCCGCGGTGCTGACCGCGACGCTGGCGGTGATCGCTCCCGCGACCGGCGCGGGCTGGGATCCGGTCGCCCTGGAAGACCTGCCAGCGCCGTTGCGCCAGAGCGTGTCAGAAGGGCGTCGACTGTTCATGGAGGAGGGCTTCGGTGGCAACGGGCGCCGCTGCACCAGCTGCCACCTCGAGGGCGGTACGCGGCGGGGGCACCTACCCGACGGTCGCACCGTCCCCTCCTTGGTGGGCGTCGCCGCCACCTTTCCCAAATACAAGGCACGGAGAGAGCGGGTCTTGACCCTCGCCGATCAGGTGCAGATCTGCGTGGCCGGGGGCATCCAGGGCAGGCCGCCGGCCCAGGGCAGTGACACCATGCGCGCCCTTCTCTCCTATCTGACCTTCCTGTCACAGGGACGCCCCATCCGGCTGGGGGGGCGTTGAGGGCCGTGCGCGCTCACGCCCACCTGCTGGACGTGGCCACCGAGGCGCCGGTGCAGGTGGTGGACATCACCGCCCGGGTCCAGGAGCTGGTGGCCGGCGACGAGGTCCGCGAGGGGGTGGTGGTGGTCAGCTCCCGGCACACCACCACGGCCATCGCGGTGAACGAGCCCGAGACCGGGCTGCTGGAGGACCTGGCGGCCACCCTGGCCCGCCTGGTGCCGGCCGGTCAGGGCTACCGGCACGACGACCTCGCAGCCCGGGGCAACCCCCCCGGCGAGCCCATGAACGCCCACGCCCACCTGCAGGCCCTGCTCCTAGGCTCCAGCGAGGCCGTGCCGGTGGTGGAGGGGCGGCTGGCCCTGGGGACCTACCAAGCCCTCTTCCTGGTGGAGCTGGACGGGCCGCGCAGCCGCCAGGTCTCCGTGATGGTGCTGGGCGCCTGAGCCCCTTTGACAAGCCCCCCTGTCACAGGATAGCTTCCCTGCCGGGGCCAGGCCCAGGGGGGTCCGCTATACTACTCATTCGACCCCCGCCCGCCGTGGTGAGGGCCCGCGCGGGGGCCCTCACCACGGCGG
>WFXX01000317.1 GCA_015490395.1 Gammaproteobacteria bacterium
GGCCCCCCGCCTCCCGGGCGGCCCGGGAAGCCCTGGAGGTCGCCAGCCAGCAGGGGGAGGGCTGGCCCCGGGCCTTCCTGGAGGCCCTGGCGGGGGCCACCGGCCGGCGGGGCGGGCGGCTCTATCGGCCCCTGCGGGCGGCCCTCACCGGGGGGCTCCAGGGGCCCGCCGTGCCCGAGCTGCTGGGGCTGCTGGGGCCGGAGGAGGTGGCCCGGCGCCTGGACCGGACCCGGCAGGCCCTGGCGGGATCCGCCCTTGGCCCCGGGGGCGGCGGCGGTTAAGCTTCTCGGCCCGCCGCAGGGAGCCGGGCATGATCCACCTCCACGACAGCGCCAGACGCCGCAAGGTCCCCTTGGTCCCCCTGGAGCCGGGGCACGTGCGTCTCTACGTCTGCGGGGTCACCGTCTACGACCTCTGCCACCTGGGCCACGCCCGGGTGATGGTGGTCTTCGACACCCTGGTGCGGTATCTGCGCACCAGCGGCTACCGGGTGACCTACGTGCGCAACGTCACCGACATCGACGACAAGATCATCCGCCGCGCCGCCGAGCGGGGCGAGCCGGTGGCGGCCCTCACCGAGCGCTACCTGCGGGCCATGCACGAGGACCTGGGGGCCCTGGGGGTGCTGCCGCCGGACGTCGAGCCCCGGGCCACCCGCTCCATGGACGCCATCGTGGCCATGATCCGCCGCCTGGAGGAGCGGGGCTACGCCTACCGGGCCCCCAACGGGGACGTCTACTTCGACGTCAGCGCCTTCCCCGGCTACGGCAGCCTCTCCGGTCGCCGCCTGGAGGAGCTGCGCGCCGGGGCCCGGGTGGAGCCGGGGGAGGCCAAGGACGACCCCCTAGACTTCGTGCTCTGGAAGGCGGCCAAGCCCGGCGAGCCCTCCTGGCCCTCCCCTTGGGGGCCGGGCCGGCCGGGCTGGCACATCGAGTGCTCGGCCATGTCCACCCGGCACCTGGGCGAGCGCTTCGACATCCACGGCGGCGGCATGGATCTGCTCTTTCCCCACCACGAGAACGAGCGGGCCCAGAGCGAGGCGGCCACCGGGAAGCCCTTCGTCAACTGCTGGGTGCACGTCGGCTTCGTGCGGGTGGACCGGGAGAAGATGTCCAAGTCCCTGGGCAACTTCTTCACCATCCGGGAGCTCCTGGCCCGCTACCCGGGCGAGGTGCTGCGCTATCTCCTGCTCGGTGCCCACTACCGCAGCCCCCTGGACTACGGCGAGGCCCAGGTGGAGGCCGCCCGGGCCGCGCTGGGGCGCCTCTACACGGCCCTGCGGGGGGTGGAGCCGGCGCCGGAGGAGGAGGTGGGCGATGCCGGCCCCTGGGAGGAGCGCTTCCGGCGGGCCATGGACGACGACCTGCACACCCCCGGGGCCCTGGCCGTGCTCCACGAGCTGGCCCACGCCCTGAATCGCGCCCGGGAGGAGGGACGGGAGGCCGAGGCCCGGCGCCTGGCGGCCTGGCTGCGCCGCCTGGGGGCCCCTCTGGGCTTGCTCCAGCAGGACCCCGAGGCCTTCCTGCGGGGAGGGGCGGCCGGGGCCGAGGAGGTGGCCGAGATCGAGCGCCTCATCGCCGAGCGCGCCGCCGCCCGCCGGGCCCGGGACTGGGCCACCGCCGACCGCATCCGCCAGCAGCTCCTGGAGCGGGGCATCGTGCTGGAGGATACCCCCCGCGGCACCGTCTGGCGGCGCGCCGGCTGAGCCGCGGCTTTACCCGACAGCAGCCTGAGAGAGCTTCTCTATCAGATTGAACCTTCGCTCCAAGCGCTTGCTGTCATTGCCATGAGAATTATACTCAGCGAAAAGAGCGAAATATAAGCCTTTATTTGATAAAAGCTCTTCTGCAGGGCGGAAGCAGCGAGCACGGACGGGCAGGACGAGGTCCTGCCGGTTGCAGGGGCGGGGGAAGGGCGCGGGGAGGCGGCGCCGGCCCCTCGGAGCTTCCGAAAGGGATCGCATGTCCGCACCGGATCCCCGGGTGGAGCGGCTGGCTCGCTCCATGGGGCTGGACGAGGAGGGGGGCATCGCCCGGCGCAAGGCCTACTTCGGCCTGGGCGAGGCCGAGGAGCGCCTCCTGCGCGAGCTCCACCCCCACCTGCAGCGGGCCCGCCGCCGCTTCATCGATGGCCTCTACCGCCACTTCCTGGCCTTCGACGAGACCCGCGCCCTGCTGGGCGACCCGGCGGTGCTGGAGCGCCTCAAGCGCACCCAGGCCGCCTACTTCGACCGCCTCACCGCCGGCGACTACGGCCGCGCCTACGTGCTGGACCGCCTGCGGGTGGGCTCGGCCCACCAGCGGGTGGGGCTGCAGCCCACCTGGTACGTGGGGGCCTACGCCTACTACCTCAGCGAGCTGATCCCCGCGGTCTGGGAGGCCGCCGGGGGCGATCCGGCCCGCTTCCAGAAGGCCTGGGGCGCCCTGGTGCGCCTGGTGCTCTTCGACGTCTCCCTGGCCCTGGAGACCTATTTCCACGCCCACATCCAGGAGATCCTGGGCCTGAAGCACCATGCCGAGGCCCTGCTCACCGCCATCCCCCTGGGCCTGGTGGTGCTGGACGAGGCCGGGACCGTGCTGGAGGCCAACCCCTTCGCCGCGGAGATGCTGGGCGGGGGGCCGGAGCGGTCCCTGGCGGGCCGGCCGCTGGGGGAGCTGCTGCCCCAGCGGCGGCTGGAGCAGGCGCGCCGGCAGGTCAGCGGCATCGCGGGCGCCCAGCGGCGGCTGAGCCTCCAGCTCCGGGGCGGGCGCTGCCTGCGGGCCCTGGTCACCGGCATCGGCCCCGAGCCCAGCGAGAGCCTCCGGGGGGCCCGGGCCCTGCTGGTGCTGGAGGACGTGACCGAGGAGGCCCGCCTGCGGGCGGCGGCCCTGGAGTCGACCGCCCTGGTGCGCGCGGTGACCGAGCACGTGGCCGACGCCCTGGTGGTCATCGACGCCGTGGGCCGCATCCAGCTCTTCAACCCCGCCGCCGAGCGGCTCTTCGGCTACAGGGCCGGGGAGGTGGTGGGCCGCAACGTCAGCCGCCTCATGCCCCCGCCCTGGCGGGACGAGCACGACGCCTACCTGGACCGCTACCGCCGCACGGGCCGCGCCCGCTGCCTGACCCAGGGGATGCGGGAGGTGCAGGGCCTGTCCCGGGACGGGCGGGTGCTGGAGCTGGAGCTCTCGGTGAGCGAGATGCCCCTCAAGGGGCGGCGGCTCTTCGTGGGGGTGATGCGCGACCTCAGCGAGCGCCGCCGCGCCGAGCTGGAGCGGCGCAAGCTCTCCTCGGCCCTGGAGCAGAGCGCCGACCTGGTGATGATCACCGACGCCCAGGGAGTGATCGAGTACGTCAACCCGGCCTTCGAGCAGGTCACCGGCTACACGCGCGAGGAGGCCGTGGGCCGGCGCTCCTCCCTGCTCAAGTCGGGCCGGCACGACGCCGCGTTCTACCGCCGCCTGTGGGAGACCATCGGGGCGGGGCGCCCCTTCCAGGACGTCTTCGTCAACCGGCGCAAGGACGGCACCCTCTACTACGAGGAGAAGACCATCACCCCCCTGCGGGACGCCTCGGGGCGCATCACCCACTACGTCTCCACCGGCAAGGACATCAGCGAGCGGCTGCTCGCCGAGCGCCGCCTGCATTTCCTCTCGTATTTCGATCCCCTCACCGAGCTGCCCAACCGGGCCCTCTACGGCGACCGCCTGCGCCAGGCCCTGGCCCGGGCCCGGCGGCGGCGCCGGGGCGTGGCCATGCTGCTGCTGGACCTGGACCGCTTCAAGGTGGTCAACGACACCCTGGGCCACCAGGCCGGCGACCGCCTGCTCCAGGAGGTGGCCGAGCGGCTGCGGGCGGTGGTGCGCGACGGCGACACCGTGGCCCGCTGGGGCGGGGACGAGTTCGCCGTGCTCCTGGAGGACGTGGGCGGGCCCGACGACGTGGACCCCGTGGCCCGCAAGCTCCTGGAGGTCTTCGGGCAGCCCCTGATGGTGGAGACGGAGGAGGGCGTCCAGGAGCTGTTCCTCACCGCCAGCCTAGGCATCGCCCTCTATCCCGGCGACGGCGGGGATCTGGCCGCCCTGGCCAGGAACGCCGAGACGGCCATGTACCGGGCCAAGGACCGCGGCCGCTGCAGCTACCGCTTCTACACCGCCGACATGCACGCCCAGGCCCTGGAGCGCCTCAGCCTGGAGAGCCGGCTGCGCCGCGCCCTGGAGCGGGGCGAGTTCGTCCTCCACTACCAGCCCCAGGTGAGCCTGCGTGACGGCCGGCTCCTGGGCTTCGAGGCCCTGCTGCGCTGGGAGCGGCCCGAGGAAGGGCCCGTCCCGCCGGGCCGCTTCATCCCCCTGCTGGAGGAGACGGGCATGATCGTCCCGGTGGGGGACTGGGTGCTGGCCGAGGCCGCCCGGCAGCTGGCCGCCTGGCGGCGGGAGGGCCTGCCCGCCGGGCGTATGGCGGTGAACGTCTCCGCCCTGCAGCTGCGCGACGGCGGCTTCCACCGGCGCGTGGCCCAGGCCCTGGAGCGGGCCGGGCCCGAGGCCCGGGGGGGCCTGGAGCTGGAGCTGACCGAGAGCGCCTTCATGGAGGGCACCCGGGGCCACGTGGCCGAGCTGGCCGCCCTGGGGGAGCTGGGGGTGGAGCTGGCCATCGACGACTTCGGCACCGGCTACTCCTCCCTCGTCTACCTCAAGCGCTTTCCTATCCGCAAGCTCAAGATCGACCGCTCCTTCGTGGCCGACCTGCTCACCGACCCCAACGACGCCGCCCTGACCCGCTCCATCATCGCCATGGCCCACCAGCTGGGCCTGAAGGTGGTGGCCGAGGGGGTGGAGGAGGAGGCCCAGCGGGACTTCCTCGCCGCCGAGGGCTGCGACGCCATGCAGGGCTTCCTCCACAGCCGCCCCATGCCGGCCGGGGAGGCCACCGCCCTGCTGCGCCGCCAAGCGGGCCTGCCGGCCTGAGGGTGGTGCCAGGCCCTGCAGCCTAGGCGCTGGATCGGGGGGAAGGGCCTGCCTTAGAACAGCTCCACCGCCGGGCCTTCTGCGGCGGCCTCCCCCGCCGGCGCCGCGGGCCCGCCCTGGCCCAGGGCCCGCTCGTGGGCATCCCGCTGGGAGGCCATCCGGTAGCTCGCGCGCATGGTCTCGGCCCGATAGGGGGCCGGCACCGCCTCGCCCTCCTGCAGCCCGTCGCGGGCCATCCGCAGGCAGGTGCCCAGGTGGGCGCGCAGGCGCTCCAGCTCCCCTGCCACCTGCTCCAGGCGCTGGCGCACCACGTCCTGGAACTGCACCTCGGCCAGGGCCTCCATCACCAGGGAGGCCACCTGCCGGCTGCGCTCCTGGAAGGTGTGGACGATCTCGCCGTTGAGCTGCTCGATCTGCTCATAGGCCGCGCCGAGCTGGGTGAGCTGGCCCTCGATGCCCGCCAGGGTCTCGGCCTCGTAGCGGGTGCTCTCCTCCTGGAGGTGCTCGGCGAACTGGGACTCCACCGTCTCCACCATGCGCGCGATGCCGGCCTCGATGCGCTCGGCCGCCTGGTTGGACTGCACGGAGAGGTGGCGCACCTCGTCGGCCACCACGGCGAAGCCGCGCCCGTGCTCGCCGGCGCGGGCCGCCTCGATGGCGGCGTTGAGGGCCAGCAGGTTGGTCTGGGCCGCGACCTCCTTGACGAGCTGGGTCAGCCCCGTCAGGCCGCGGGCGTCCTCCAGCACCCGCTCGATGCGCCCCTTGTCGCGCTGCACGCGCTCGGCGCGGCTGGCGATATAGTCCCGCAGGCGGGTCAGCGTGCTGCGGTTGTGCTCCAGGCGCTCCCGGCTCGCGCCGGCCACCGACTCGGCCTGCTCCACGGCCCGGTCCACGTAGGCCACCGCCTCGCCCACCGCGGCGTCCACGGCGCGGATGCGCTCCAGGATGTCCACCGCGGCCCGCTCCGTCTCGGACACCGTGCCCCGCACCTGCTCGCCCAGCACGTCCAGCGTGCGCGTGTAGCCCTCCGCCGAGCCGCTCACGGCCTCCCAGGCCGCATAGCGCTCGGCCGGCACGGGGACCATGCCGTAATCCTGCTCCTCCACCTCCTGCTCGGCGAAGCGCACCAGGAGCCAGCGGTAGGTTGCGAGCGCCAGCCCGAGGCCCGCCAGGCCCGCGGCGAGATCGAACAGGGTATCGCTCAGGCCCGCCCGCGCGGCGAGCTCCCGCAAGGCCCCGTCCAGCAGGACCACCGCCAGGGCGAGGGCCGTCATCAGCCCCAGGGCGCCCCACAGGGTCACCTTCCGGAAGCGCCCCCGATCGATGACCAGATACCGCTGGAGATCCATGTCCACCCCCTTGGGGCCTGCGCCGCCCCCGCTCACGCGCCCGGCACCACGCGGCGGACCACGTCCATCAGGGCGCTGGCCTGCACCGGCTTGACCAGCCAGCCCGTGGCCCCCGCGGCCTTGGCCTCCTGGCGCTTGGCCTGGAGGGACTCGGTGGTGAGCATGAGGATGGGGACGAAGCGGGCCTGCGGGAGCTTGCGGATCTCGCGGATCAGGGTGATGCCGTCCATGCCCGGCATGTTGAGGTCGGTGATGATGAGGTCCGGCTTGAAGCCGGCCAGCGCGGCGAGGGCCTCGCGGCCGCCGGTGGCCGTGCGCACCTCCCAGCCGGCCTTCTTGAGCACCCCCTCGATGCTCATGAGCAGGGTCGTCGAGTCGTCCACCAGCAGCGCCTTCTTCATCGCTTCGCCTCCCTATGGCACCGTCGCCTCCGCCTGCGGGCCGGTGCTGCCACCTCGGGCGCTCGGCCCCCCCGAGGAGACCTAGCGCGGCGCCCAGGCATGATCACCCATTGGGTCGGCCGCGATCGCCCCGGCTTGAGGCCTCGTCTCATCCGCAGCGCTCCCCTGACAGGGGGGCTCACCGCCCGGCGGCCGCCGCCGGGGCACGCCGCCGTCTCAGCCCAGCGGTGGCGCCTCCTCCCCGAGGGCGGGCAGGAGCCAGGCCGCCAGGGCCGGATCCCGGGGTGGGGCCGTGACCGGCGGGCGCAAGGCCATGAGCACCTGCAGCACCGCGGTGTGCGGGTGGGCCAGGCGCGCCAGGTTGACCTTGCCGCGCGGGTGCTCGCGCAGCCAGGCGAGCAGCGGCTCGGCCTCCTCCACCGCGCACAGGCCCTCGAGCGTGGCCACCGTCTTGCCGAGCTTCACGGGCATCGCAGCAGCTCCCTCAGGTTGAGCACCAGCAGCACGCGGCCGTCGCCGAGCAGCGCCGTCCCGGCGTAGATGGTGAAGGCCGCCATCACCCCCTCGAGGGGCTTCTGGATCACGTCCACCCCCTCGTGGAAGCGGTCCACCACGAGCGCCGCCGCCTCCCCGTCGACCCGCACCACGAGCAGGGCCTCCTCCTCGGGGCGCGCCCCCTCCTCCAGGCCGAGGAGGCGGTGGAGGCGATGGACGGGGATGAGCCTGTCGCGCAGCACCACGGCCTCGCGGTCCTTGATGCGGTGGATCTCGGCGGCGGGCACGCGCACCGTCTCGCGCACGGCCTCCACCGGCACGCCGAAGTGCTGCCCGCCGGCCTCGACGATCATCACCTGGCTGACGGCCACCGACAGGGGCAGCACCAGACGCACCGTGGTGCCCGCCCCCGGCACGCTGTGCACGCGCACCTCGCCGCCGACGCGGCGCACCATGGCGCGCACGGCGTCCATGCCCACCCCGCGCCCCGAGACGTCCGAGACCTGCTCCGCGGTGGAGAAGCCCGGGGCGAAGATGAGCTGCAGCGCCGCCTGGTCGTCCAGGCCCTCAAGCTCCTCCTCCCCAATGATCCCCTTCTCGTAGGCCTTGCGACGGATCCTCGCCGGATCCATGCCGCGGCCGTCGTCGGCCACCTCGATGACCACGTGGTCGTCCTGGGCCAGGGCACGCAGCCGCACGGTGCCCTCCCGGGGCTTGCCCGCGGCCTCGCGCTCGGCCGGCGGCTCGATGCCGTGATCGCAGGCGTTGCGCAGCAGGTGCACCAGCGGCTCGGCCAGGTCCTCGACCACGTTCTTGTCCGCCTCGGCCTCCTCGCCCTCCACCACGAGGCGGATGGGCTTGTCCAGCCGGCGCGAGAGGTCGCGCACCAGGCGCGGGAAGCGCTGGAAGACGTGCGAGAGCGGGATCATGCGCACCTGCATCACCGCCGCCTGCAAGGCCTCGGTGACGCGGTGGATGACGGCGTGCTGGGCCTTGATCTCGCGGGCGAGCTCGCGCGCGAGATCAAGGCCCAGCACGCCGTCATCCAC
>WFXX01000318.1 GCA_015490395.1 Gammaproteobacteria bacterium
GGATGTGTATAAGAGACAGGGGCTGCATGGCCGGGGCGGACCCGGCGGCGGTCTCGGAGCGGGCCAAGCAGCGCCAGCGGGACGAGATGGGCACCCTGGGCTCGGGCAACCACTACCTGGAGGTCCAGCACGTGGCCCGGGTCTACGCCCCCGAGCTGGCCGAGGCCTTCGGCCTGCGGGAGGGGGACGTGGTGGTGAGCATCCACTGCGGCTCCCGGGGCCTGGGGCACCAGATCGGCACCGAGTACCTGCGGGAGATGGCCCTGGCCGCCAAGGCCTACGGCATCGAGCTGCCCGACCGGGAGCTGGCCTGCGCCCCCCTGCGCTCCGAGGTGGGCCAGCGCTACCTGGGGGCCATGCGCGCCGGCATCAACTGTGCCCTGGCCAACCGCCAGATCATCACCCACCTCACCCGGGAGGCCTTCGCCGAGGTCCTGCCCCAGGCCCGCCTGGAGCTCCTCTACGACGTCTCCCACAACACCTGCAAGGAGGAGGAGCACCCGGTGGAGGGGCGGCGCCGGCGCCTCTTCGTGCACCGCAAGGGCGCCACCCGGGCCTGGGGGCCGGGGCACCCCGGCCTGCCCGCCCCCTTCGACCGCACCGGCCAGCCGGTGCTCATCGGCGGGACCATGGGCACCGCCTCCTACGTCCTGGCCGGGCTGCCCCAGTCCGAGGCCCGCTCCTTCAGCTCCGCCTGCCACGGGGCCGGCCGGGCCATGAGCCGCCACCAGGCCACCCGCACCTGGAAGGGGCGGGAGCTGGTGGAGGAGCTGGCCCGGCGGGGGATCCTGGTCCGCTCGCCCTCCATGCGCGGGGTGGCCGAGGAGGCCCCCGGGGCCTACAAGGACGTCACCGCCGTGGTGGACGCCGCCGAGCAGGCCGGCCTGGCCCGCAAGGTGGCCCGCCTGGAGCCCCTGGTGGTCATCAAGGGCTGAGCCCGGGGGGACGGGCGGGCCCATGCCGGTGCACAACGCCGACATCGCCGCGGTCTTCGACGAGATCGCCGACCTGCTGGAGATCCAGGGGGACAACCCCTTCCGCATCCGGGCCTACCGGAACGCCGCCCGCACCCTGCGGGACATGGGGGTGGAGGTCACCGACCTGCTGGAGCAGGGGGTGGACCTGAGCCGCCTGCCGGGCATCGGCAAGGACCTGGCCGGGAAGATCGCCGAGGTGGCCCGCACCGGCACCCTGGGCCAGCTCCAGGAGCTGCGCCGCCAGGTCCCCCCGGGCCTGACGGAGCTCCTGCGCCTGCCGGGGCTCGGCCCCAAGCGGGTGCAGGCCCTGCGGGAGCACCTGGGGGTGGAGGACCTGGAGGCCCTGCGGCGGGCCGCCCGGGAGGGCCGGATCCGGGAGCTCCCGGGCTTCGGGGCCAGGACGGAGCAGGCCATCCTGGAGGCCCTGGCCCAGCGCCCCGCCGAGGGCCAGGAGCGCCTCCTCCTGGCCACCGCCGTCCAGTACGCCGAGCCCCTGGCCGCCTGGCTGCGCGAGACCCCGGGGGTGGAGCAGGTGGTGGTGGCGGGGAGCTACCGCCGGGCCAGGGAGACGGTGGGGGACCTGGACATCCTGGCCATCGCCGCCGACCGCGAGGCGGTGATGGAGCGCTTCACCGGCTACGACGAGGTGGGGCGGGTCCTGTCCCGGGGCACCACCCGCTCCACGGTGCTGCTGCGCTCCGGGCTGCAGGTAGACCTGCGGGTGGTGGGGCACGAGAGCTTCGGGGCCGCCCTGCACTACTTCACCGGCAGCAAGGCCCACAACATCGCCGTGCGCCGCCTGGGCCAGGAGCGGGGGCTCAAGATCAACGAGTACGGGGTCTTCCGGGGCAGCCGGCGGGTGGCGGGACAGACCGAGGAGTCCGTCTTCGCCGCCGTGGGCCTGCCCTGGATCCCCCCCGAGCTGCGCGAGGACCGGGGGGAGATCGAGGCCGCCCAGGCCGGCCGGCTCCCCGAGCTGGTGCGCCTGGAGGACCTGCGCGGGGACCTGCACTGCCACACCAAGGCCACCGACGGGCGCAACAGCCTGGAGGAGATGGCCGAGGCCGCCCGCCGGGCGGGCCTGCGCTACCTGGCCATCACCGAGCACTCCCGGCGCCTGACCGTGGCCAAGGGGCTGGACCCCAAGCGGCTGCGCCAGCACCTGGAGGCCATCGACCGCCTCAACGAGCGCCTGCGGGGGATCACCCTGCTCAAGGGGATCGAGGTGGACATCCTGGAGGACGGCTCCCTGGACCTGCCCGACAGCGCCCTGGCCGAGCTGGACCTGGTGGTGGGCGCGGTCCACTCCAAGTTCCACCTCTCCCGGGAGCGCCAGACCGAGCGCATCCTGCGGGCCATGGACCACCGCCACTTCAGCATCCTGGCCCACCCCAGCGGCCGCCTGCTGGGCGAGCGCCCCCCCTACGAGGTGGACATGGAGCGGATCATCGAGGGCGCCCGCCAGCGGGGCTGCTTCCTGGAGCTCAACGCCCACCCGGAGCGCCTCGACCTCAACGACGTGTATTGTAAGATGGCCAAGGAGGCCGGGGTCCTGATCGCCATCAGCAGCGACGCCCACAGCGTCCTGGACCTGAACAACCTGCGCTTCGGCGTGGGCCAGGCCCGCCGGGGCTGGCTGGAGGCCCGGGACGTGCTCAACACCCGCCCCCTGGCTGAGCTCCGCCGCCTCCTGCGGCGCACCATGGCGTGAAGGGCCGGCAAGCCGCCAGAACCGGACAGGGCATGATCGACTCCATCCGCTCCGCGCTGCTCACCGACCTCTACCAGCTCACCATGCTGCAGGCCTACGTGCAGCACGGGATGGAGGGCACCGCAGTCTTCGAGTTCTTCGTGCGCAAGCTCCCTCCCCAGCGCCGCTTCCTGGTGGCCGCGGGGGTGGAGCAGGTGCTCACCTTCCTGGAGGGCCTGCGCTTCACCCCCGAGGAGCTGGAGTGGCTGGACGCCACGGGGCGCTTCCAGCCCCAGTTCCTGGACTACCTCTCCCGGCTGCGCTTCACCGGGGACGTGCACGCCCTGCCCGAGGGGACGGTCTTCTTCGCCGAGGAGCCCGTGCTCCGGGTCACCGCCCCCCTGCCCCAGGCCCAGCTGGTGGAGAGCCGGCTCATCAACCTGCTGCACCTGCAGATCCTGGTGGCCAGCAAGGCGGCCCGCTGCGTCCTGGCCGGCCCGGACAAGCTCCTGGTGGACTTCGGGCTGCGCCGGGCCCACGGGGCCGAGGCCGGGCTCCTGGCCGCCCGGGCCGGCTACCTGGCCGGGCTGGCGGGCACGGCCACCGTGGCCGCCGGGCTCCTGTTCGGGATCCCCGTCTACGGGACCATGGCCCACGCCTTCGTGGAGGCCCACGAGGACGAGCTGCTGGCCTTCGAGCACTTCGCCTTCGCCAATCCGGGCTCGGTGGTCCTGCTGCTGGACACCTACGACACGGTGGCCGCGGCCCGGAAGGTGGCCCGCTTGGCCCCCCGCCTCCGCCAGCAGGGGATCGAGGTCAAGGGGGTGCGCATCGACTCGGGGGACCTGGCCGAGCACGCCCGCCGGGTGCGGGCCATCCTGGACGAGGCGGGCCTGGAAGGGCTCACCATCTTCGCCAGCGGGGGCATCGACGAGCACCTCATCGCCGAGCACCGCCGCCAGGGGGTGCCCATCGACGGCTATGGGGTGGGAACCCTCCTGGACACCTCCGCCGACGCCCCCTACCTGGACTGCGCCTACAAGCTCATGGAGTACGGCGGCCGGCCCCGGCGCAAGCGCTCCGAGGGCAAGGCCACCTGGCCGGGGCCGGCCGCCGTAC
>WFXX01000319.1 GCA_015490395.1 Gammaproteobacteria bacterium
CCTGCGCCAGGGGGGAGGGCTATCACCAGCTGGCCGAGGCCCTGACCCGATATGGGCCAGTGGCACCGGCGGGCTTCTTTAACGTGCTGGTGGCTCGGGTGGAGGACCCGACGGTCCTGCTGGAGGATCTGCGCCGCCGGCTGGTCGAGGAGGAGGGGCTGGCAGGCTGCCTGGGCCGCTTGGTCTGGGTGGCCGAGACGGTGGACTTTGCCGATCCGGCGGAGCTGGAGGGCGAGCTGCTCCGGCGCTCGGAGCGCTGGCTGCCCCAGCTGGCGGGACGCACCTTCCACAGCCGGGTCCGGCGTCGGGGCCTCAAGGGCCGCCTGTCCGGGCGCACCCTGGAGCGCGCCCTCAACCACCATCTGGTGACGCGCCTGCGGGCACTAGGCCGCCCGGGTTACGTCTCCTTTCGGGACCCGGACTGGGTGCTGGCAGTGGAGACGGTGGGGCCGCGGGCGGGCCTCTCATGGTGGGACCGGGTGGCGCGGCGGCGCTATCCTTTCCTGGGGCTCTGAGGCCCAGGCCTCGCGGGAACCGAGGAGGAGAGATGAGCGTCATCGTTGAAGTCTTCCGCAAGGGCCAGTCCATCTGGCTGGATTTCCTCAGCCGTCCGCTGGTCCGTGATGGCGGGCTCCGCGACTTGGTGGAGATGGGCGTGCGGGGGGTGACTAGCAACCCTACCATCTTCCACCAGGCTCTGGGGGAGGAAGGGGCCTATGACCCGGACCTGAGGGAGATGTTGCGGGTGGACCCCGGGGCCCGGCCGGAAGATCTGGGCCGCTGGCTGATGGTGGAGGATGTGCAGCGGGCGGCGGACTTGCTGCGCGGGGTCTATGAGCAGAGCCGCGGCCGGGACGGCTTCGTCAGCCTGGAGGTCCCGCCGGAGCTGGCCTACGACACCGAGGGCACGGTGGAGGCGGCCCGGGAGCTGTGGCGACAGGTGGACCGGCCCAACCTCATGATCAAGGTCCCCGGCACCCGGGAGGGGCTGCCAGCCATCGTCCGGCTCCTGGCCGAAGGGATCCACGTCAACGTCACCCTGCTGTTCTCGGTACGCCGCTACGAGGAAGTGGCCCAGGCCTTCCTGGAGGGGGTGGCCCGGAACCCGCGGCCCGAGCGCCTGGCCTCGGTGGCCTCCTTCTTCGTCTCCCGGGTGGACACCAAGGTGGACGCGCGCCTGGAGGCCCTGGGCACCGGGGAGGCCCGCGCCCTGATGGGGCGCATCGCCATCGCCAACGCCAAGCTGGCCTACCAGCGCTACCTGGCCCTCAAGGCCACGCCGGCCTACCAGGCCCAGCTCGAGCGCGGGGCCGCCCCCCAGCGGCTGCTCTGGGCCAGCACGGGGGTCAAGCGCGCCGACCGCCCCCCGACGCTGTACGTCCAGGAGCTCATCGGCCCCGAGACGGTGGCCACCCTGCCGCCGGCCACCCTGGATGCCTTCCTGGCCCAGGGGGAGGCCAGGGAGAGCCTCACCGCGGGGCTGGAGGCCGCCCGGCGCGACCTGGAGGCCCTGGCGGTGCTGGGCATCGACCTGGAGGCCCTCTGCGCCGAGCTGGAGCGGGAGGGGGTGGAGGCCTTTGCCGCCTCCTGGCGTGCTCTCCATGAGGTCCTGGACCGGCGCAGGGAGCGCTTCCTGGCCGAGGCCGAGCAAGAGGCGGGTGACGGTGAGCGGGAGGTGGCCCCCTGAGGCGCCCCCGCGGGGGACCGTCTCGGCGCGGGAGCTGGCCGGCGCCCGGGAGCGGGTGGCGGGCGCCCTGGACCGGCTGGGCTTGGCCGCCTACCTGTTCGAGGTGGAGCCCCAGCCCTCCGGCACTTGGTGCTTACGCATCGAATGCGCCTTGGATGGCGAGGGGGCTTGGGAACGGGTGGAGCTGCCCGTGCCCCGGGAGGCCTTACAGGGCGGCGCCGGGGGAAGCAGGCCCCTGGAAGAGCTGCTACGCCGCCGCTTGGGCGCTTGCCTCCAGCGCCGATCCCCCGGCGCCTCTCCCTAGGGGCCCGGGGTGCCGGGGCCCGCGCTCTCCCCAGCCTCCTCGTCCCCCGGGCCCTCCAGCTTCACGGTCTCCTGGAGCACCCGGGGGTCGAGCAGCTCCTCCTCACCCCCGGCAGCTTCCTCCGTATCCTCCTCGGCGGCAGCCGAGGCCTCCGGGCCCTCTCCAGGCTCGGTGAAGGGGTGCATCTCGTCGGCGGGCCGGCTCCATTCCTCCGGGGCCATCGCCGTGTCCCCCATCTCGGCCTCGAGGGCCTCGGGCTCCACCTCGTCCACCGGCCCCGTCCAGTCCTCAGGGGGCTCCCGGAGCTCGATCTCCAGCTCCCGCCAGTCCTCCAGGTCCAGCTCGTCGGTGGCGCCGTCGAAGTACTGGATCTCCACCAGCCCCTGGTCCTCGTCCACTGCCACTACCTCGAAATCCTCGCCCTTATCGCGGTGGTGGTACCAGTTGCCCACCACCGGCTCCAGCTCGTTGCCCATCTCGGCCTCCTGTCTCCTTCGGTCGCATCGGTGGCCCGCCCCCGCCGGGGCGCGGCCCCCAAGGCTCAGGCCGCCCGGCGCTCC
>WFXX01000320.1 GCA_015490395.1 Gammaproteobacteria bacterium
CCCCGGGCAGCGCTTGGATCACGGTGCTGGACGTAGGCCAAGGGTTGGCGGCGGTGGTGCGCACCGCCGGCCACGTGCTGGTCTACGACACCGGCCCCCGTCTGGGTCCCCGCCTGGACGCCGGCTCGGCGGCGCTGCTGCCCTACCTGCGTCACCAGGGTATCGACCGGGTGGACCTGCTGGTGCTGAGCCACGGGGACAGCGACCACGTGGGCGGGGCGGCGGCCCTGGCCCGGGGGGTCTTCGTGGCCGCGGTGCTGGCCAGCGAGGCCCGGCGTCTTCCCGAGGCGTTGCCTGCAGCGCCCTGCCTGGCGGGGCAGGCCTGGACCTGGGACGGGGTGCGCTTCGAGATCCTAGCCCCGGCGGCTGGGGAGCGGCCCGCACCCTGGGACGCCCGTGGGCGCCGCCGCCGGGGCTGGAACGACGCCTCCTGCGTGCTGCGCGTGGCCGCCGGCGCCGAGGCCGCCCTGCTGCCCGGAGACCTGGAAGGGCGGGGCGAGCGGCGCTTGCTCGGGCGTCTCGGGCCAGAGCGGCTGCGGTCGGCCCTGCTATTGGCCCCGCATCATGGCAGCCGCAGCTCCTCCACGGCGGCCTTCGTGGGGGCGGTGCGGCCCCGCTACGTGGTCTTCCCCGTGGGCTACCGCAACCGCTACCGCCTCCCTGCCCCCGAGGTGCTCGCCCGCTACCGGGCCGCGGGAGCCGAGACCCTGGAGGTCCAGGCCACCGGGGCGGTGCGTTTCGTGCTGGACGGCCGGTCAGGGATGGCGCCGCCGGAGCGCTTCCGGTGGGCCGCCCGCCGCCTCTGGCACCGCCTGGACCCGCAGGCGGCGGGCCTGCAGGCGCCCACTCCCGGGCCGGGCACGGCCGGGCTCGTGGGGCCGGCGGCGGTGATGGAGTAAGATGCGCGCGGCAGGACGGAATCCTCGTACAGGCATCAAGAGAAGAGGCGGGGCGTGCTGGAGCTCATCGAGGCCGGCGGCTGGCTGATGTTGCCCATCTTGGCCTGCTCGGTGGCGGCCGTGGCCATCGTGGCCGAGCGGGCCTACGCCCTGCGGCGGTCGCGGGTCTGCCCCCGGCACCTGGTGCACCAGGTCTGGCACTGGCTGCAGGAAGGCCGGCTGGACGGGCAGCGCCTGGCCCTGCTGCGGGCGGGCTCGCCCTTGGGGCGGGTGCTGGCCGCGGCCCTGGTCAACCGGCACCACTCCCGGGAGATCATGAAGGAGGCGGTGGAGGAGGCGGGGCAGCACGTGGTGCTGGAGCTGGAGCGCTACCTCAACACCCTGGGCACCATCGCCTCCATCACCCCGCTGCTGGGGCTGCTGGGCACGGTGATCGGCATGATCCAGGTCTTCACCGTGATCACCACCGAGGGGGTGGGCAACCCCGCCAGCCTGGCGGGGGGCATCTCCCAGGCCCTCATCACCACCGCCGCCGGGCTCGCGGTGGCCATCCCCTCCCTGATGTTCTACCGCTACTTCCAGCGTCGGGTGGAGGAGCTGGTGCTGGCCATGGAGCAGGAGGCCCTCAAGATGGTGGAGATCCTCCACGGCGAGCGGGAGCGGGACCCGGAGGGGGGGCCGTGAGGCTGCGCCGGAGGCGGCGGGAGGCCGAGCCCAGTGTCAACCTCACGCCCCTCATCGACGTCGTCTTCCTGCTGCTGATCTTCTTCATGGTCTCCACCACCTTCGACCGACCCACCCACCTGGCCATCGAGCTGCCCAGGGCCAGCAGCGAGGCCCCGCCGGAGGAGGCCGAGCCCCTCGTCCTGGTGGTGGATGCCCGGGGCAACTACTACCTGCGCCGGGGCCAGGGGCCGGAGCAGCGGGTGGTGAGCCGCAGCGTGGAGGCCCTGCGGCGGGCCCTGCGCGAGGGCGCCGGGGAGGGCGAGCGGCCAGCGCTGGTCATCCAGGCCGATGCCCGCACCCCCCATCAGGCGGTGGTGACGGCCATGGACGCGGCCCGGCGCGCCGGCTTCGATCGCCTGGCCATCGCGGCCGTGCAGGGGCAGGAGCGGTGATGACTCCCGCCGCCGTGTACCGGCGTCTCCTGGCGTGCACCCGTCCCTATTGGGCGGCCTTCGCGGGGGCGGTGGCGGGCATGGCCCTCTTCGCTGCCACCGAGACCGGCTTCGCCGCCCTCATGCAGCCGCTGCTCGATGGCAGCTTCGTGGAGCGGGACCCGGAGACCATCGCCCTGGTGCCGCTGCTCATCGTGGGCCTGTTCGTGGCCCGCTTCCTGGCGGCCTTCCTCGCCTCATACGGCATGGCCTGGGTGGGGCGGAACCTCATCCGCGACCTGCGCCGGGACATGTTCGAGCGCCTGCTGCGCCTGCCGGCCCGCTTCTACGACCACCAGGCCTCCGGGCACCTGCTGGCCCGCCTGACCTACGACGTGGAGCAGGTGGCTCATGCGGCCACCCACGCCGTGACCGTGGTGGTGCGCGACGGGCTCACCGTGCTGGGGCTACTGGCCTGGATGGCCTACCTCCACGCCGCCCTGACGGGGCTGTTCTTGCTGGTCGCCCCGCCCGTGGCCTGGGCGGTGGCACGCATCAACCGACGTTTCCGCCGCGTCAGCAGCCGCCTGCAGGGCTCGGTGGGGGAGGTGACCCAGGTGGCCGAGGAGGCCATCGAGGGCCACCGCATCGTCAAGGCCTATGGCGGGCAAGCCTACGAGGCCCGTCACTTCGCCGAGGCCAACGAGGGCAACCGGCGCCTGAACCTCAAGCTGGTGGCCACCTCCGTGGCCAGCGTGAACCTCATTCAGCTGGTGGCGGCGGCGGCCCTGGCCGGGATCATCTGGGTGGCCACCCGCCCGGCCATGCTGGAGGCGCTTACCGTGGGCACCTTCATGTCCTTCGTGGTGGCCATGATGATGCTCTTGCCCCCCATCAAGCGCCTGACCTCGGTCAACGCCACCGTCCAGCGCGGCATCGCGGCGGCCAGGAGCGTTTTCGCCCTCATCGACCAGCCCCCGGAGCCGGCCCCGGCCAAGCCCCGGGCCCGTTTGGGCCGGGCCCGCGGGCACGTGCGCTTTGAGAGGGTGCGCTTCGCCTACGACCCGGCCAAGGGGGAGGTGCTGCGGGGGGTGAGCTTCGAGGTCCGCCCAGGGCAGGTGGTGGCCCTGGTGGGCCCCTCGGGCTCGGGCAAGAGCACCCTGGTGGGGCTGCTGCCCCGCTTCTACGATCCCACCGCCGGGCGGGTGCTCCTGGACGGGCACGACCTGCGGGAGCTGGACCTCGCCGAGCTGCGCGCGCAGATCGCCTGGGTGGGGCAGGAGGTGGTGCTGTTCAACGACACCATCGCCCGCAACATCGCCTATGGGGAGCTGGAGGGGGCCTCGGAGGCGGCCATCGAGGCTGCCGCCCGGGCGGCTCATGCCTGGGAGTTCATCGAGCGCCTGCCCCAGGGCCTGCACACCGTGGTGGGCGAGCGCGGGGTGCTGCTCTCGGGCGGCCAGCGCCAGCGTCTGGCCCTCGCCCGGGCCCTGCTCAAGGACGCCCCCATCCTGGTGCTGGACGAGGCCACCTCGGCCCTGGACACCGAGTCCGAGCGCCGGGTGCAGGCCGCCCTGGAGGAGGCCATGCGCCGGCGCACCACCCTGGTGGTGGCCCACCGCCTCTCCACCGTGCGCCGGGCCGACCTGATCCTGGTGCTGGACCAGGGGCGCGTGGTGGAGTCCGGCCGCCACGAGGAGCTCCTGGCCCGGGGGGGGCTGTACGCGCGGCTCCACCGCCTCCAGTTCCAGGAGCCGCCCGCGGCGGCGCAGGCCTGAGGGTGCCCCGGCCCCCGGCCATCCTGGAGCGGCTCTGGTACGGCCCGCGCGGGCCGCGGGAGTGGGCCCTGGCGTGGGCCCTGGCGCCCCTGGAGGGGCTGTTCCGGGCCGGGTCGGCCCTGCGCCGGGAGGCCTACCGGCGAGGCTGGCGGCGGCAGGTGCGCCTGCCCGTGCCCGTGGTGGTGGTGGGCAACCTCAGCGTGGGCGGCACGGGCAAGACCCCCCTGGTGGCGGCCCTGGCCGGGGAGCTGGCCGCCGTCGGCCGGCGCCCCGGCATTCTGACCCGGGGCTACGGCGGCCGCGCCCAGCGCTGGCCGCAGGCCGTAGGGCCCGGGACCGACCCGGCCCTGGTGGGGGACGAGCCGGTGCTGCTGGCCCGGCGCACGGGCCTGCCCGTGGCCGCGGGTCCCGACCGGGCGGCGGCGGCCCGCCTGCTGCTGGAGGCCGGCTGCGACCTGGTGCTGGCCGACGACGGGCTGCAGCACCTGCGCCTGGCCCGGGACCTGGAGATCGTGGTGGTGGACGGGGCCCGGCTCCTGGGCAACGGCCGCTGCCTGCCCGCCGGACCCCTGCGCGAGCCGCCGGCCCGCCTGGCCGGGGCGGACCTGGTGGCGGTGCTGGGCGGCCTCCCGCCCGGGGGCGGCGGGCTGCCCGCGGGAAGCAGCTTCCCCTTTTCCTTGGTGGGGCAGGAGGCGATGGCCGTGGCGGGGGA
>WFXX01000321.1 GCA_015490395.1 Gammaproteobacteria bacterium
GGCCCGTGAGGGGGGCGGCGCAGGCGGCGGGCCAATGGTATGCGGTGCATACCAAGCCCCGCCAGGAGGAGCTGGCCCTGGAGCAGCTCCGCCGCCAGGGCTACGAGGGCTATCTCCCCCGGCTGCGGGAGCGGCGGCGCATCCGGCGCCGCTGGCAGGAGGTGGTGGCCCCCCTCTTCCCCCGCTATCTCTTCGTGCGCCTGCGCGCGGGCGTGGACGACTTCGGCCCCATCCGCTCCACCATCGGGGTGGCGGACCTGGTGCGCTTCGGCGGCCGGCCCCGCCCCGTGCCCCAGGGGCTGGTGGAGGAGCTCCAGGCCCGGGAGGACCCGGCGGCGGGCCTGCACGTGCTGGAGCGGCGCTGGCGGCCGGGGGAGCGGCTGCGGGTGGTGGAGGGCCCCCTGGCCGGGCTGGAGGCCATCTTCCAGGCCGAGACCGCCGAGGAGCGGGTCATCGTCCTGCTGCGCCTGCTGGGCCGCGACACCCGGGTGGCGGTGCCCCGGGACGCCCTGGAGCCCCTCTGAGCCGTCTCCCCGGACTGCCGCCTACCACCGCTGGGGCCCGCCGGGCTCCTCCGGACCCCGCCTGGCCAGCCGGCGCAGGGGCCCGGCGTCCAGGATCTGCACCCGGCCGCGGCCCAGGCGCAGCCAGCCGTGGCGCTCCAGCTCCTTGAGGAGGCGGCTGACCACCTCCCGGGCGGTGCCCAGCTCCGCCGCCAGCTCCTGGTGGGTCATGGGCACCTCGCCCGCAGGGCCGGCGTGCGCCAGGAGGGTGGCGGCGAGGCGCGCGTCCAGGGCCCCGAAGGCCACCGCCTCCACCAGGGCCACCAGGTGCTCCATGCCGTGCTCCATGGCCCCGGCCACGTAGGCCCGGAAGGCCGTATCCTGCCGGTGAAGGGCGTCGAAGGCCGCCGCCGGCAGGGCCCAGGCGCGCACCGCGGTCTCGGCCACCGCCTCGGCCGGATAGCGGCGCCCGCCCAGCAGGCAGGCGGTGGTGAGGTGGCAGACCCCGCCGGGGCCCACGTGATAGAGCACGATCTCGTGGCCTCCGGGCGAGACCTTCTGCACCTTGAGGGACCCGCTGAGCACCAGCAGGGCCCGCCGGCAGGGCTCACCCTCGCGGAAGGCACGCTCGCGGGGGCGCAGGGTGAGCAGGCGCCCCCGCTCGGCCAGCAGCCGCTGGCCTTCCGGCGCTAGGCGGGCGTACAAGGGTAGGGTCCGCAGGAGTGCCGCCGCCTGCGGACCCACCGCGCCTCCCGGCTCAGCTCTCCCCGCCGCGGGCCTTGCAGGTGTTCAGGCCCACCAAGGAGTAGAGGGGGCACCAACTGACCAGTCCGGTAGCCAGGGGGACGAGCCCGATCCAGCCCCATGGCGTCTGAGGACCCCAGAAGACCAAGCTGATGAGCGCCAAGCCCAGGATGATGCGGAAGGCGCGGTCGATGGCACCGACGTTCTTCGTCATGGCCGTTCCTCCTGCCGGGTCCAGGGGGAAGGATGCCCCTGGCATATCAGACGATCCTGATATGCCACTATAGCCGAACAGGGCTCACCGTGCTCCCCCTCCGGCTTCACCTCCCCGGGGCGAACCTCGATGACGGGCGGCCAGCTCCTGGCGGCGCAGGTAGGCCTCCCGGGCCAGCGCCACGTCCTCCAGGAAGTGGGGCAGCTCCTCCAGGGTCAGGGCCTGGGGGCCGTCCACCAGGGCCTTGGGCGGGTCGGGGTGGAAGTCCACCAGGATCATGTTGGCCCCGGCGATCACCCCCTGGGCGGTGACGTGGAAGATGTCCAGGATGCCATCGCTGGAGCGGCCCCGTCCCCCCACGGAGTGGGAGGGGTCCACGCACACCGGCATCCGGGTCAGGCGCTTGACCACGGGCACGTGCCCGAAGTCCACCAGGTTGCGGTGGGGGTCGCCCATGTTGGTCTTCATCCCCCGCAGGCAGAAGACCACCTTCCGGTTACCCTCCGAGGCCAAGTACTCGGCGGCGTTGAGGGACTCCTCCAGGGTGATGCCGAAGCCCCGCTTGAGGAGCACCGGATATTCCTGCTGCCTGCCCACGGCCTTGAGGAGCTCGAAGTTCTGGGTGTTGCGGGTGCCGATCTGGAGCATGACCCCGGTGGGCCGGCCGGCCCGCTCCAGGGCCTCGTCGATCTCCTCGATGTGGCTCTCGTGGGTCACCTCCATGGCGATGACCCGGATGCCGTACTTGCCGGCCAGCTCGAAGACCCAGGGCAGGCAGGCCTTGCCGTGGCCCTGGAAGGAGTAGGGGTTGGTGCGGGGCTTGTAGGCCCCCATGCGGGTGCAGACCTGCCCGTGCGCCTGGAGGGCCCGCATCATCCGTTCCACGTGCTCGGGGGTGTCCACCGCGCACAGGCCGGCGAAGACATGCAGGGTGTCCTGGCCGAAGCGCAGGCCCTGGTACTCGAAGTGGGTGCTGCGCTGGTCGTTCTTGTGCCGACCCAGCACCCGGTAGGGTTGGGAGACCCGCACCACCCGGTCCACCCCGGGCAGGCGTTGGATCTCCTCCTCGGAGAGGGACTTGGTATCCCCCACCAGGTAGATCTCGGTCACCGTCTGCTGGGCGCCCACCTCCTCGTGCACCCGCACCTGGATGTTGGGCAGGTTCATGAGGAAGTCCAGCAGGCGGTTGTAGTCCTCGCCGCGCTTGTCGATGTCCGGCTCGAGGATGACGATCATGGCGCGCGTCCGCAGGCAGGCGGCGGGCCCGGCCCGCCGGGGTGGGCGAGTATAACCGATGCAGAGGCCTAGGCGTCCCGCCAGCGCTCCAGGAGGGGGCCGTAGGCGTCTAGCCGCCGGTCCCGGAGAAAGGGCCAGAGGCGGCGCAGGGCCTCGGTGCGCCCCAGGTCTAGCTCGGCGGTGAGCACGCAGGCTGCGTCCTCGGGCGCCCGGGCCAGGAGCTCGCCCTGGGGGCCAGCCACGAAGCTGGAGCCCCAGAAGCGGATGCCAGGCCCGCCCCCCGGGTCAGGCTCGTGCCCCACCCGGTTGCAGGCCAGCACGGGCAGGCAGTTGGCCACGGCATGGCCCCGCTGGACCAGCTCCCAGGCCTGGCGCTGGCGCTCCTGCTCCCCGGGCCCGTCCCGAGGGTCCCAGCCGATGGCGGTGGGGTAGAGCAGCAGGCGGGCGCCGGCCAGGGCCATGAGCCGGGCGGCCTCGGGGAACCACTGGTCCCAGCAGACCAGCACCCCCAGAGGGCCCAGGGAGGTGTTCACCGGACGAAAGCCGGGAACGGCATCGCCGGGGGTGAAGCAGTACTTCTCGTGGTAGCCCGGGTCGTCCGGGACGTGCATCTTGCGGTAGCGGCCGGCCAGGCGCCCGTCCCGGTCCAGCACCACCGCCGTGTTGTGGTATAGCCCGGCGCTCCGGCGCTCGAAGACCGAGCCCACCACCACCACCCCGTGGCGGCGGGCGGCCTCGGCCAGGGCCTCGGTGGTGGGGCCGGGCACCGGCTCGGCCAGGTCGAAGCAGGCCGGATCCTCCCGCTGGCAGAAGTAGCGGGTGGCGTGCAGCTCCTGGAGCAGCACCAGGCGGGCCCCCCGGGCGGCGGCCTCGGCGATCCCCTCCAGGGAGGCGCGCAGGTTGGCCCCGCGGTCGGGGCCGCAGGGGTGCTGCACCAGGGCCACGGTGAGCGCGTCCACAGCCGGCATTCTAGCCCGGGGCCAGGGCCCCGCGGGGCAGCTGCAGGGTGGCGCAGTGGAGGCTGCCCCGCTGCTCCAGGAGGTGCCGGCAGGGCACCGGGCGCACCTGGCGGCCGGGGAAGCAGGCCGCCAGGCGCCGGCAGGCCTCCTCGTCGGCCGGGTCCCCGTAGGCCGGCACCAGCACCGCCCGCTCGAGGATCAGGAAGTTGGCATAGGTGGCCGGCAGACGCTCGCCGCTGGCGGCATGGATCGGCCGGGGCCAGGGGAGGGGGAGGAGGCGGTAGGGGCGCCCCTCGGGGTCCCGGAGGCGGCGCAGCTCCTCGGCCATGGCCGCCAGGGGCCCGTGGTGGGGGTCCCTGGGGTCGTCGCAGGCGACGTAGGCGATGGTGCGGGGGCCGCAGTAGCGGGCCAGGGTGTCGATGTGGCCGTCGGTGTCGTCCCCCTCCAGCTGCCCGTGCTCCAGCCAGTGGAGGCGCTCCAGGCCCAGCAGCCGCCGGAGCGCATCCTCCAGGGCGGCCAGGTCCAGGTGGGGATTGCGGGGCAGCACCGAGGAGCGGGTGGCCAGGAGGCTGCCCCGCCCGTCGGTCTCCACCGCCCCGCCCTCAAGCACCAGCTCCGCCCGGCGCAGGGGCACCTC
>WFXX01000322.1 GCA_015490395.1 Gammaproteobacteria bacterium
CGCCCAAGCGGCGCAGCGACGTGGCCTGGCTGGTGGGCGCCGGTGCTCTGCTGGCGGCCGCGGGCTGGGCTGCAGCGGTGGGGCAGGTGGCCGCGGCTGGCCTGAGCGCGCTGGCTGGCGGGGGCTTGGCCTTAGCCCTCCGGAGCGGGCGGCGGGACGGCCCTCCGGGCGGGGAGGCCGCGCTGCGGCGGGCCCTGCTGGAGCGGGAGGAGCTGCTGCACTCGGTGGTGGCCGCGGCTCCCCTGGTGCTCTTCGCCGTAGACCGGGAGGGCCGGGTCACCTTCGCCGAGGGACACGAGCTGCGCCGCTTGGGCGAGCCCCGGGAGCTCCTGGGGCGGCCGGCCCGGGAGGCCTTCCGCATGGTGCCCGAGGTCCTGAGCGACCTGCAGCAGGCCCTCGAGGGCCGAGCCATCGCCTCTACGCTGCGCATGCGCGGCGTGGTGTACGAGTGCCGCTACATGCCCCTGCGCTCGCCTGCCGGGGAGGTGGTGGGGGCGGTGGGCGTCGCCCTGGACGTCTCCGAGCGTCACCACGCCCAGGAGCGGCTCAACTACCTAGCCTACTACGACGAGCTCACTCGCCTGCCCAACCGGCTCCTGTTCAAGGAGCGGCTGCGCCAGGCCCTGGCCGAGGCTGAGCGCTATGGGCATGGCCTAGCCCTGTTCTTCTTGGACCTGGACGATTTCAAGAAGATCAACGACACCCTTGGCCATGAGGCCGGCGACCAGCTCCTGCAGGAGGTGGCCCAGCGCTTGCGCCAATGCGTGCGCAAGGCCGACAGCGTGGCCCGCCTGGCCGGCGACGAGTTCACCCTCATCATCTCGCCGGTGCACGACCCGGCGGACGTGACCCGGGTGGCCGGCAAGATCCTGGACCGTTTCGCCGAGCCCTTCGTGATCATGCAGCGGGAGTTCTTCATCAGCCCCAGCATCGGCATCACCCTCTATCCGGAAGACGGTACGGCCATTGAGCGGCTGCTGAAGAACGCCGACACCGCTATGTACCACGCCAAGGCCAAGGGTCGGAACAACTATCAATTCTACTCCCAGGACCTCTCCTTGGAGGCGCACCGGCGTCTGGATCTGGAGCGGCGCCTGCGCCGGGCCCTGGACCGGGGCGAGCTGGTGCTCCACTACCAGCCGGTGGTCGCGGTGGAGGGCGAGGAGGTCGCGGGACTGGAGGCCCTGCTGCGCTGGGAGGTGCCGGGGCAGGGCACCTTGATGCCCCGCAGCTTCCTGCCGCTGGCCGAGGAGACCGGCTTCATCGTGCAGCTGGGCCAGTGGGTGCTGGAGCAGGCCTGCGCCCAGCTGGCTGCCTGGCGCCGGCAGGGCCTGCAGCCTGAGGTCCGCCTGGGAATCAACCTGTCGCTGCGAGAGTTACGCGAGCGGGGCCTGGCCCAGCGCATACTGACCACCCTGGAGCGGCACGGCATCGCGCCTCGAAGCCTGGAGCTGGAGCTACCCGAGGCCATCTCCGCCTGCAACGACGAGGGGATCCAGCGTAGCCTGCGCGCCTTGGCGGACGCAGGCTTCCGCTTCAGCCTGGACGACTTCGGCACCGGCTACTCCTCTCTGACCTGTCTGCGTCGCTTGCCCGTGGACGGGCTCAAGATCGACCTCAGCTTCGTCCAGGGGCTGGGACGCGATCCGGACCACGAGGCCGTGGTGCGGGCCGCCGTATCCTTAGGCCGGAGCCTGCGGCTCCGCGTCGTGGCCGAGGGTGTAGAGAACGACATCCAGCGCCGCCTTCTCTTGGCTGCAGGTTGCGAGCTCATCCAGGGCAGGGCGGCCTGCGACGCGCTCCCGGCAGCGGAGGCCACCGCCTTCCTGGGCTTGCGCCAGGTCCTCCGTCGCCAGGCCTAATCCCCGACATCCGGGGCTGGGCGCCCCAGTCGCCCTCGGCTATGCTGATGGTCATGGAGAGGTGGCTGAGCGGTCGAAAGCGGCGGTCTTGAAAACCGTTGGCGGGATCACCCGCCCGTGGGTTCGAATCCCACCCTCTCCGCCAACGCTCCATCCCCCCTCTCCCAGCTGCGTCCTCCCGCGGGTTTTGTAGTCCCTTGGCATCGAGCGGCCTCAGAGAGGCCGGATGCGGGGGCGCAGGAGGTCGGAACCGGGAACGAGGAGGAGCCCCGGGGCAAAGTGCCGTCAGGACCGCCGACACCACTTGGCGGAGGATCGGTCGGCTCGGGGTGTCCTCTGAGCGTCTCTGCCGTGATGCCTTCCCAGCCAAGCCCGCTTCGTGGAAAAGGCCACGGCTCGTCCGGGGACTTTGTACGATGTACCGTACCTGATGTGATGGCCGCCGGCTTCAAGGCTGGCCCGCGGCACCTGCTTAGTCCTCCAGTAAATCCAACGGAAGCAGGAGGCCAACCAAGTCAGGCACGCTCCGCGTGCCCAGCGTTGGGCGGGCCAGCGACCGGCAGGAGCGGGCCGGGGTCCCGCCCCCCGGAGGGGATGCCCTCTGGCGGGTCCCATCCGCTCAAGATCCCAAAGCACCACTCCGATGTTAAGAGACGGGCTGACCGGGCGGGAACCGCCTCCTCTGGACAGGGACGATGCCCGAGCCTGGGTGGGAAGATCTTGTTACACGATACCGTCCTTGCGGGTCTGCTGCTTCGGAGGGGGCTCGCTCTCGCTCGCTGTTCCCTGCCGCGGTGCCCTGTCCCCGGGGGACGGGCACCGGCCGGCCTTCCCGATCATGGAGGCGGACATCCTTGAGAGCCTGGCTGGGAGCGTGGGCCCGGAGCCTAGCCGGCCCGGGGAGGAGAGGGGGCTTCCCCAATGGGAGAGCAAGCCCTCGGCTGATGACGGGGCTCGTCCTGGGGATGCTGCTCGGCGGCGCCGTGCAGGCGGGGGGTGCGCTGGCCCCGGGCCTGGCGGCCTTCGTGAGCGGGGACCATGTTCGCGCGGTGCGCCTGCTGGAGGGCCCGGCCCGGGCTGGAGAGCCTGACGCCGCCTTCCTCCTGGGCGTGATCCGGGAGCGAGGGCTGGCCGGACAGGCCTCGCCGGTTGCGGCGCAGCGTTGGTACGAGCGGGCTGCCCGGGCGGGGCATGCTGGAGCAGCCACGCGGCTCGGGCTGCTGCATCTGGCTGATGCCCTGGGCGGGCCGGATGAGGCCGAGGCGGCGCGATGGCTGCGGCAGGCCGCCGAGGCTGGGGACGTGGAGGCCCAGACGGCCCTGGGGCGGCTGCTCTGGACGGCGCGTACGCTGCCCCGGGATCTAGAAGCGGCCCGGACCTGGTTGCGCCGGGCGGCCGAGGCGGGCCACGCCCCGGCCCGCTACGAGCTGGGCCGCCTCCACGAGGCAGCCGGACGCCACCGGGAGGCGGCCCGCCACTACGAGGAGGCTGCGCGAGCGGGTCACGCCTCTGCCCAACACGCCTTGGCCCTGTTGCTGGATGCTGGCCTTGGCGTGCGACAGGATCCGGTGGCGGCGGTACGATGGTGGCGGCGGGCGGCCGGGCAAGGCTTGCCGGAAGCGCAGCACCACTTGGCCCGGGCCCTGATCCGGGGGCGGGGGGTGCCTGCCGACCTGTGGGAGGGCGTGCGCTGGCTGCGCCAGGCGGCTGAGGCCGGCTACGCCCAGGCCCAGAACGACCTTGGCCTGATGTATCATCGAGGCGAAGGCGTCGAGGAGGACCCGGCACAAGCGGCCCACTGGATTCGGAATGCCGCCGAACAGGGATTGCCGGAGGCCCAGTTCAACCTAGCGCTGCTCTATGCGAAGGGCCGGGGCGTTCCGCAGGACTGGCAGAAGGCGGTGACCTGGTATCGGGAGGCGGCGGAGCACGGCCATCCCGGTGCCCAGAACAGCCTGGGCGTGCGCTATGCTCGGGGCGAGGGCGTGCCACGGGACCTAGCCGAGGCCGTCTACTGGCAGGCCAAAGCCGCGCGGCAGGGCTTTCGGCCGGCCGAGAAGAACCTCCGCCAGCATCTCCATCAACTGAGCCTGCTGGCCGCCGCGGAGGAGGGCCTGCCGGTGCTTCCGGCACCTGATCCCAGCGGGGAGGGCAGAGCGGCGCCGCTGCGCCGGCTTGGCAAGGGTACGGTGGTGGCCGTGCTGGAGCGCCAGGGGGGCTGGGCCCGGATCTACGTGCCCGATGAGCACACCGTGGGCTGGGTCCGCGCCCAGGCCTTGGCGAAGAACCTCCTCACGGAGGTGCTGCGCCGGCGCCTCGCCCGCCGCTGAGCCGCCTGTCCCAGCGGAACCCTGCTGCCCGATGGACGGTCCTTCCGGGACGAAAGGGGCGTTACCGGCTAGCGGTCGCCCTTTCGTTTTCCTCATAGAAGGGCATGCTAGCGAGGCGAGGATGGCGGCAGTGGCATCGAGCGTGGACCGCGGAGGCGGCACCGACGCGCTCGTGGCAGTGGCCTTGACAGGTCCCACTGCCAGTGGCAAGAGCGCCCTGGCCTTGGCGTTGGCGGCGCGCTTCCCCGTGGAGATCGTCAGCGTGGACTCGGCCCAGGTCTATCGGGGGCTGGACATCGGTACGGCAAAGCCCCCCCCCGAGGTCCGGGCCCGAATCCCCCACCACCTAGTGGACGTCTGCGACCCCGCCGAGCCATATTCAGCGGCCCGCTTCCAGGAGGATGCCCTGCGGGCCATCCGGGTCATCCGGGCCCGAGGGCGCATCCCCCTGCTGGTAGGGGGCACCATGCTCTACTTTCGGGCCCTGGAGCAGGGTCTCTCCCCGCTGCCAGCGGCCGATCCCGGGGTACGGGCGGAGCTGGAGTCGGAGGCCCGACGCCGGGGCTGGCCCGCCTTGCACGCGGAGCTGGCCCGGGTGGATCCAGAGGCCGCGGCCCGCATTCACCCCAACGACCCCCAACGCATCCAGCGCGCCCTTGAGGTCTACCGCCTCACCGGCCGCCCCCTGACGGAGCTGCAGCGCGCCGGGGTTTGCCGCGGGCGGGTACGGCTGCACAAGGCCGCCGTGGCCCCACCAGGGCGTGAGCGGCTGCGGGCGCGGATTGCGGAGCGCTTTGACTGCATGTTGAAAGAAGGCCTGGTGGAGGAGGTGGCGCGCCTGCGTGCCCGCGCTGATCTGCACCCGGAGCTCCCGGCCATCAAGGCGGTGGGCTACCGTCAGGTTTGGCGCCATCTGGCCGGTGAGCTCTCCTACGGCGAGATGCGCGCGCAGGCTATCATGGCGACTTGCCAGCTCGCCAAGCGGCAGCTGACCTGGCTACGGGCTGACGGCGCGCTGCGCTGGTTCCAGGGGGAGCCGGAGGCAGTGCTGCCCGCGCTGGCGGCCTGGTTCCGGGAGCTGCCTGGGCTACAATAGGGCCTGGGGTGGAGGCTCGCGCCCGAGGTGCGGTCCCGCATAGGAGAGAACAACCCAGCACCTAGGAGATCGTCCATGAGCAAGGGGCAGTCGCTACAAGACCCTTTCCTGAACACCCTGCGCCGGGAGAAGATCCCGGTGTCCATCTACCTGGTCAATGGCATCAAGCTCCAGGGACAGATCGAATCCTTCGACCAGTTTGCGGTGCTGCTGAAGAACACCGTCAGCCAAATGGTCTACAAGCACGCCATCTCCACCGTAGTCCCCTCGCGCCCGGTGCGCCTTCACTTTGGGGACGATCCCCAGGGCAACGGCTGATCGGCTCCCGGGCCTCCAACCGGGCGCCGGGATCATGTTGCCCGCGGATGCGACTACGCTGGTTCGATGCCACAGCATCCTGCAGTCCTACTTGAGAATCTGCATGCATTTCATTGATCTTCCTAAGGGTGGCGAGCGGGCCGTGCTGGTCTACTTAGAGCGTGGGCCGGGCGGCCGTCCCTGGAGCGAGGACCGCCTAGAGGAATTTCTGGAGCTGGCCCGTTCCGCTGGGGCCGAGGTGGCCGGCCTGGTGCGGGCCTCGCGCCTGGCCCCAGAGGCCAAGTACCTCGTGGGGCAGGGCAAGGTGGAGGAGATTCGTCAGGCGCTGCAGTCCGGGGGTGCCGCCCTGGTCATCGTGGATCATCCCCTCACGCCGGCCCAAGAGCGCAACCTCTCCGCAGAGCTGGGCTGCAGGGTCCTGGACCGGACCGGCCTGATTCTGGACATCTTCGCCCAGCGGGCCTCTACCTTCGAGGGTAAGCTCCAGGTCGAGCTGGCCCAGCTGCGGCACTTGGCCAGCCGTCTGGTGCGAGGCTGGAGCCACCTGGAGCGCCAGCGGGGCGGCATCGGGTTGCGCGGGCCTGGCGAGACCCAGCTGGAGACCGACCGCCGGCTCATCGGCCGCCGCATCCGCCTCCTGGTCCGACGTCTGGAGAAGGTGCGCCGCGACCGTGGCCTGCGCCGCCGGGCCCGCCGGCGGGCGGGCCTGCCCACGGTGGCGCTGGTGGGCTACACCAACGCGGGCAAGTCCACCCTGTTCAATGCCCTCACTGGCGCCCAGGCCCTAGCCGAGGACCGGCTGTTCGCCACCCTGGACCCCACCCTCCGACGCCTGGAGCTGCCCGGGATCGGACCCGTGGTGCTGGCCGACACCGTGGGCTTCATTCGAGACCTGCCCCATGATCTAGTAGCCGCCTTTCGGGCCACCCTGGAGGAGACCCGAGAGGCCCTGCTGTTGCTGCATGTGGTGGATGCGGCCACCCCTGAGCGGCGGGAGCGGGTGCGTCAGGTGGAGCAGGTCCTGGAGGAGATTGGCGCAGGGGCCGTGCCGAGGCTGGAGGTCTACAACAAAGTGGATCGGCTGGGCGAGGACCCACGTCTGGAGCGGGATGGATCGGGCCAACCGGTGCGGGTATGGCTCTCCGCGGCTCGGGGGGCTGGTCTGGAGTTGCTGCGCCGAGCCCTGGCCGAACGGTGCCACGCCCTGCATCAGGGCCATGGCGAGGCGGGATGCCGGCGCGTGCGCGGTCGGGTGCACCTGGACCCGGCCAACGGTAGGCTACGTGCCCAGCTCTTCGACCGCGGCATGGTGCGACGGGAGCGCCTGACCGAGGACGGGCGGCTCCTGCTGGAGGTGGAGCTCTGGAGCGACGAGGTGGAGTCCTTGCGTCGTCAGGGCTGCCAGGTGGAGGCGCCGGGCTGCTGAGTGCTCCGGGCAGGTGCGCTCGGGCCGCCGCCTTGCGGTACCCGCCCCCCGGTTCTACAATGGCCCGGCGCCGCGCGCCTTGCGCGGCGCGCGCGTGTTGGCCCCCGTGGTGGGGGTGACGCGCCTGGGCAGGAGGAAGCTGCACGAGCATGGCTTGGAACGAGCCGGGAGGCCCCGGCGACCACGATCCTTGGGGAGGCCGAGGGCGCCGCCAACCTCCCCCCGACCTGGACGAGGCCCTCCGCCGCCTGCAGCAATGGCTGCGGGGACTGTTTGGCGGCGGTGGCGGCGGCGGGGAGCGCCGTGTGCCAGGGCCGGGGGCCGGAGGCGGGCTGCTGCTGGTGGCGGCGATCCTGGCCTGGCTGGCCTACGATTCGGTGTATATCATCCAGCCTGCCGAGCGCGGCGTGGTGCTGCGTTTTGGACGCTACGTCGCCACCCTCCAGCCCGGCCCCAGCATCCGGTTTCCACGGCCCATCGAATTCGTGGAGCGGGTCAACGTCGACCAGATCCGCACGGTGGAGATCGGCTACCGCTCTGAGGGGCGCAAGAGCGTGCCCGTGCTCAGCGAGGCGCTGATGCTCACCCAGGACGAGAACATCGTCAACGTGCGTCTCGCGGTGCAATACAAGATCAAGTCGCCCCAGGACTATCTCTTCCACGACCGCCGCCCGGACCTAGCCTTGCGCAAGGCGGCCGAGAGCGCCATCCGAGAGGTGGTGGGCAAGAGCCAGATGGACTTCGTGCTCAAGGAAGGTCGTAGCGAGGTGGCGGCCCGCACCATGGTCCTGCTGCAGTCCATTTTGGACCGTTATCAGACGGGCCTACAGGTCACCAGCGTCAACCTGCAGGACGCCCAGCCCCCTGAGCAGGTGCAAGAGGCCTTCCTGGACGCCATCCGCGCCCGTGAGGACCAGGACCGCATGATCAACGAGGCCGAGGCCTATGCCAACGAGATCATCCCCAAGGCCCGCGGTCAGGCGGCGCGCATCATCGAGGATGCCAACGCCTACAGGGCCCAGGTGGTGGCCCGCGCCGAGGGTGACGCCAGCCGGTTCGAGCAAGTCCTTGCCGCCTACCGGGGCGCCCCGGAGGTGACCCGCCAGCGCATGTACCTGGAGGCCCTACAGGATGTGCTGGCCCAGACCACCAAGGTGCTGGTGGACGTCCCTGGCGGCAACAACCTGATCTATCTGCCTCTGGACAAGCTGGTGGCGCCGCCGCAGCAGCAGATGCCCAAGACGCCGCAGCTACCCCAGATCGACCAGATCCGCAAGCGTGCTGAGTCGATGGTCCGCTCGCAGGCTAACGCCCGAAGCCGAAACCTGCGGAGTCGGGGGGAGCAGCGATGAGTGCGGCGAGGCTGCAACTGAGCAAGACGGCGGGGCTGGCCCTGCTGGCCGCCTTGGTGCTGGGCGCCTTCTCCCTGTTCACTGTGGATGAGCGGGAGCTGGCCATCCTTTTCCGGCTGGGCCAGATTGTGCGTACCGACTTTGAGCCAGGGCTGCACCTCAAGCTCCCCTTCGTGGAGAACGTGCGCAAGTTCGAGCGCCGGATCATGACGCTGGATGCCGAGCCCGAGCGCTTCCTCACCAGCGAGAAGAAAAACGTGATCGTAGACTCCTTCGTGAAGTGGCGGATCGGCGACGTGGCTCAATACTACCGGGCCGTGCGCGGTGATGAGCTTCAGGCTCAGGTGCGCCTGGCTCAAGTGCTTAAGGACAACCTGCGCGGCGAGTTCGGCAAGCGGACCATCCAGGAGGTGGTCTCGGGCGAGCGCAGCGAGATCATGGACATCGTCACCCGCAAGGTGAACCAGGACACCCGGGAGCTGGGCATCCAGGTGGTGGACGTGCGCCTCAAGCGCATCGACCTACCCGAGGATGTGAGCGACTCGGTCTTCAGGCGCATGGAGGCCGAGCGCGCCCGCGTGGCCCGGGAGTGGCGCTCCCGAGGGGCCGAGGCAGCTGAGCGCATTCGCGCCGATGCGGATCGGCGGCGCACCGAGCTCTTAGCCGAGGCCTACCGGGACGCCGAGCGCATCCGCGGCGAGGGTGATGCCCGAGCAGCAGCCATCTACGCCGAGGCCTTCTCCAAGGACCCCGACTTCTACCAATTCTACCGCAGCCTGGAGGCTTACCGGGCGGTGTTCAAAGACCGCCGGGATGTGCTCCTGATCAGCCCCGACTCGCAGTTCTTCCGTTACCTGCACGATACGGGCCTGCTGCCGGAGGCGGGCCCTGTGGGAGAAGGCGGCGGCCGGCCCTGAGGAGGGGCGGGCCGTGGATGCGGTGGCATGGGGCCGGCTGATCGAGGCCCTGGCCCTGATGATGGTGCTGGAGGGCCTGCTGCCCTTCCTGAGCCCGGGTCGGTTGCGGGAGGCGCTGCTCCTGGTGGTGCGCATGGACGACCGCAGCCTGCGGCTACTGGGCCTGACGAGCATGGTCCTAGGCGTGCTTCTGCTCTATGCGATGCGCCCCTGAGTTGCCCGGCGGTGCCGTGTGGGGTGCCATGAGGCGATGACCTCGCCGCGCGAAGAGCGCTGGCTGTTACCCGAGGGGGTGGAGGAGCTGCTCCCTGACCAGGCCGAGCATCTGGAGCGGCTGGGACGGCGCCTGCTGGACCTGTTCCGCGCCTGGGGCTACCGCTTGGTGGTCCCGCCCCTCATCGAGCACCTGGAATCCCTGCTGGTGGGTACCGGCCGGGACCTGGAGCTGCAGACCTTCAAGCTCACCGACCAGATGTCCGGGCGCCTGCTGGGGGTGCGCGCCGACATCACGCCCCAAGTGGCCCGCATCGATGCCCACCGCCTCCGGGGCCCCGAGCCGCGGCGGCTGTGCTATCTGGGGCCTGTGCTGCGCACCCGTCCGGAAGGCCTCGCGCAGAGCCGCTGTCCTGTGCAGGTGGGAGCCGAGCTCTATGGGCACGCGGGTCTCGAGAGCGACGTAGAGGTGCTGCACTTGATGCTGGAGGCCCTGGCCGCGGTGGGGCTGGAGCGGGTGCACCTGGATCTGGGGCACGTGGAGGTCTACCGCAGCCTGGCCCGGGAGGCGGGGTTGGACGCCGAGCAGGAGCAGGAGCTCTTCGACGCCCTGCAGCGCAAGGCCCGCCCGGAGGTCGAGGCCTTGCTCGCGGGGCTCTCCATGGACACCGAGCGGCGCCGCCGTCTGGTGCGCCTGACCGAGCTGCACGGTGGCGAGGAGGTCCTGGACGAGGCCCGCCGGGCCTTGGCCGGGGCGGGAGATGCGGTGCACCGGGCCCTGGACGAGCTGGAGGGCATCGCCGAGCGGCTGCGGCGGCGCCTCCCTGGCATCCATGTGCACTATGACCTTGCGGAGCTGCGCGGCTACCACTACCAGAGCGGCGTGGTCTTCGCCGCCCTGGTGCCCGGGCACGGGAGCGAGGTGGCCCGCGGCGGACGCTATGACGGCATTGGCCGGGCCTTCGGGGCGGCGCGTCCGGCCACCGGCTTCAGCGCCGACCTGCTCACCCTTATCCATCTGAGCCCCGAGCGCCCGGAGCCGCCTCGGGGAATCCTGGCCCCAGCGGTGGAGGACTCGGCCCTCCACCGGCGAGTGGCCGAGCTGCGGGCCGCTGGCGAGCGGGTCTGCTACGAGCTGCCGGGCCAGGCGGGGGGGGCCGCCGAGCTGGGCTGCGACCGGCTGTTGCGGCG
>WFXX01000323.1 GCA_015490395.1 Gammaproteobacteria bacterium
TGGGGAACGGACATCTGCGGAGGGCGAAGCAAGATGCAGGCCAGGAGGCCCACCCGGCGGGGCGGCGGTCTGGCGGGAGTTCCCAGGGGGCCCGCCCCGGGGGCGGGCGGTGAAACAGCGGAGGCAGGCGCGGCGCGGTACGGTGCCATCTCAGTGGACGCCGCACCGGCGCACCGCCAACTGGCATCTCTTTGACCCGGCCCGGGCGGCGATGTTCCGCCCCGGCAGGTCTTAGCAGGGCGTTGACGAATACCCCTAGAGGTTGTGCTAAGATTCGCGCGGCCTCACGGTAGCCCTGGGGACGGCGGGGCCCTCCCCGCCGTCCCTCAGACTGGTTGCCCGTGGGCTAGGCTGACGAGGCAAGGGCGACCGTTCCGGCAGAAGGGCGGCGCCAGGGGCTCCGGCGGGAGGCTGCCGGGGCCCGCGACGGGGAAGGGCACCATCGACGTCATCGGGGGCGCAGGATGCGCCCGGGAGGAACGAGATGTTGCCCGCTCATCACCGGAGTCCCTATGAGGTGCTGGTGGCGGATGAGCCGCGCAGCCGCCGCATCCATCACCGCTTGCGTTACCGGGTCTTCTGCCTGGAGACGGGCTACGAGGACCCGAGGGCCTTCCCGGACGGGGAGGAGCGGGACGGCTGGGACGCGCAGGCGGCACACTTTCTGGTGCGCAGCCGTGAGCAAGGGTGCTGGGTGGCGGCCGCCCGCCTGGTGCTCCCGCACCCGGAGCGGGGCCTGCCCATCACGGCGGTGGCGCGCCTGGACCACGCCCCGCATGCCGCCTCGGCGGAGATCTCCCGCCTGTCCCTGGTGGGTCAGGCACGCCAGCGGATCCATCGCCCGGTGACGGGCCGCAGTGGCCACCGGGCGGCGGCTGGGGAGGGCTTCCGACCCAGGCGTCGGGGGCCGTGGCGCACCGGGGCCATCCTGCATGCCTTGCTGCGCGCCGGCTTGGCCTATAGCCTGGACCACGGCATCGGGGCCTGGTATCTGCTCACCACCCGTTCCCTGGTCCGCTTGGTGGAGCGGGCCCTGCCCGTTCGCCTGGAGCCGGTGGGGCCGGCCTGCTGGCACCGGGGCGAGCGCATCCCCTACCGGGTGGACGTGGCCGAGGCGGCCTTGTCCCTGGGTCGGGAGCCCCTGGCCGGGGCCTACGCGCTAGCCAGTCAGCGGCTGGGCGAGACGCAGAGGGCGGAGGGTCTCCTGCTGCGCGAGGTCGGCTAGGAGGCGGGCGCCGCGGGATCGCCGGCGGGGACGTAGCGCAGCCTCGCGCGGTGCAGGACGCGCCCCTGGCCGTCCAGGACGCTCACCTCCCAGGTGCCGGTCCAGGCGGGCAGCAGGTTCTTGCTGGACCAGACCCGCCAGCGGGGGCCGCCCACGGGAAAGCGGATCTCGGCCATGACCCGTCCTTGCCAGGACCAGCGGTGGGTGACCGTCTGCCCGGCCAGGCCGTGGAGCTCGGTGAAGAAGTAGACCCGGCGCCGGTCGTTGGTGAGCACGTCCACGCGGTCCACGGGCTCGCGGTCCCGCACCGCGGAGGTGAACTGGGACCGGGTTACCCGGGGTCCGAGGGTCTCCTCGCCGGCCGTCGCCGCGGCGGGGGGCCAGGCGGCGGGCAGGGCCAGGGTGGCGAGCAGGACCAGGAGGCGGGAGGCCTTCATGGGCCCTGCTCCTGCCGGATGGCGGCCATGCGGGCCTGCTCGGTGCGCAGGCGGCGCAGCCGCTCCTCTAGCTCGTCCGCCCGGGCCCGCTCCCGGGCCACCACCTCGGTGGGGGCCCGCTCCAGGAAGCGGGCGTCGGCCAGCTTGCGCCGGGCCCGTTCCAGGGCCTGCTCCAGCTTCCGGATCTCCTTGCCGAGGCGAGCGAGCTCGGCCTCCACGTCGACGAGCCCGGCCAAGGGGATGAGCAGCTGCATCCGGCCCACGAGGGCGGTGGCCGCCTCGGGGGCCGCCGCCTCGGCCTCCAGCAGCCGGACCTCCTCCAGGGCCGCCAAGGCCTGTAGGTAGGGGAGGTGCTCCCGCACCCGGCGCCGGTCCTCCTCCCCGTGGTCACGCAGCAGCACGGTGAGCGGCCGGCGGGGGGGGATATCC
>WFXX01000324.1 GCA_015490395.1 Gammaproteobacteria bacterium
AGCCCGGGCCGGGCCGGCCCGGGCTCAACCGGCTGGAGGAGGGCGGCCGGGAGCGTCTGCTGCCCGCCAAGGTCTCCCTCGCGGTCCCGGCAGGTGCGGTGCTGACGGTGGAGACCCCGGGCGGCGGGGGCTGGGGCCAGCCTGCGACGGCGCGAAAAACCGAGTAAAATACTCTTGTTTTTGGCAGACGCCGCGAGGAGGTGGTCATGGATCCCAGAGAGCGCATCCACCGTCTGGTCACCGAGAACCCGGTGGTGATCTTCATGAAGGGCACGCCCCAGTTTCCCCAGTGCGGCTTCTCCGCCCGGGCCGTGGAGGCCCTGCGGGCCTGCGGCGAGGACTTCGCCTACGTCAACATCTTCGAGGAGCCGGAGATCTATCAGGCCTTGCCCGGCTACTCCCACTGGCCCACCTTTCCCCAGGTGTTCATCGGGGGCCGGCTCATCGGCGGCTGCGACATCACCTTGGAGCTCCACCAGCAGGGGGAGCTCCAGCGGCTGGTGAAGGAAGCCTGGGCTCGGGCCCGTTCCGGGGAGGCGACCACCGGGGAAAGCGGTCCATCCGGGGCGGGGGCTAAGTGAGGCTCCTCGTAGCACGGCTGCGGGTGGTCAGCTTGGTTTCAGCGCCCCCGCTAGGCAGGCAACAGGCCCGGATAGCCCCCTGCGTGCGGAGGCCTGCGGGCCGGCGAGCGAGTGGAGGTGGCGTGCATAGCGGAGCGCCAGTGCCCGGCGGTAGCCCCTGGAGACCCTTCTGGACAAGGCCTGGGCGATGTGGCGGGGACGGGTGCTGGGCGCGGCGGTGGAGGAAGCTCTCCGCGGCCCCCTCTACGGGTGGAGCTGCTGGATCCCCAGGGCCGCATGTGGGGGCTTGACGGCGACGCCCGCACGGGGAGCCCGTGTCCTGCCCGCCCGAGCTCCCACCGTCACGAGCGTGACGGGGGAAAGGAACGGTGCGGTGAGGACCCTGGTGGTCGAGGACGACACAAGCCTGGCTCAGCGCCTGAGGCGGGACCTGAGGCGGGCTGGCTTCGCCGTGGACGTGGTGGGCAATGGCGGCGACGCCGCGTTCATGGGCCATGAGGAGCCCTCTGGCGCCGTGGTCCTGGACCTGGGCCTGCCTCAGCGCTCAGGGCTGGAGGTGCTGCGCAGCTGGCGGTATTAAGGGCGACGGAGGAGCTGGTGACGCGGCTCAATGCCCTCATCCGGCAGCGCCAAGGCCAGCCCGCGGGGGTGCTGCGCACCGCTGGTCTGGTGCTCAACGAGGACCGGCGGTCAGTACCGGGGAGGACCGGGAGGAGCTTTGGCTCACCGGCATCGAGTTCCGGCTCCTGCGCCATCTCGGTGTTCCATCCGGGCGAGATCCTCTCCAAGGACCGCCTCACCGAGCGCGTCCACGACTTCGAGTCGGACACGGACGGCAACGTGATCGAGGTCTACATCGACCGCCTGCGGCAGAAGCTCGGCAAGAAGCGTATCGCCACCTACGTCTTCGGGCTCTCGCCCGGCAGGACCTGATGCCCTTTCTCCAGGCCCGCCTCGCCCTCGGCCTGGCGGCCACGGTGGTCGCCCTCTTCGGGCTACAGGCGCTGGTCGCGGGGGCCTAGCTCAGCGCCCTCGCCGAGCAGTACGTGATCACCCGCCTGCGGCACGACGTCGAGAGCTTGCAGGTGTCCCTGAGCCTCAGGGCCGAGGGGCGCCCCTGCTGTGGACGAGGAGCACGCCCATCCGGTCTTGCATCGCCCCTTCCCGGGGCATGATTGCCGGATCATGGTCGGCGGCCGGTCCTGCGTGCCCGCTCCCTCTGGGAGCAGAGCCGGCTGGTCTCGGACTACCACCCGGCGACAGCACGGTGACAGGGCCGACGGGCCCGAGGGCCAGAGGCTGGTGGTGGTGAGCCGCTTTCCGCAAGTGGAGCCGTGACGTCACCATCGTCGTGGCCGAGACCCTTCCCATCGAAGGGGGTTCGAGGCCTTCCAGTGGCGCTGGCTCCTGGTCTCCTCCCTTGGTGGTGCTGGCTCCCATCGCCGCTCAGCTATACGGGTGGTATGCCGGGGGCTCGAGCCCCTGGAGCGGCTCTGGGAGGACATGTTGGAGCTCCAGGGCAACCTCCTGGACAAGGTCGTCGAGGACGACGGCCCCGGCGTCTCCGGGGAGGACCTGGAGCGGCTCACCCAGCGGGGGGTGCGCCTGGACGAGAGCGTGGGCGGGCACGGCCTCGGCCTGGGCATCGTCCAGGAGGTGGTGGAGCAGCACAGGGGCCGGCTGCGCCTCGGCCGTTCCGAGGCCCTGGGCGGGCTGCGGGTGGAGGTCAGCTTCCCGTCTTCCCTCCTCCAGGACTAGGCTCCGAGTCCGCGGCCTCCCTGCCGCCCAGGCCGGGAGGGGGGCGGCCCACTGCCTGGTCCCAGCGGTTGACCACCGCGCAGAACAGCTCGGCGGTGCGCTCGGCGTCGTAGCGGGCCGAGTGGGCTGCCCCCTCGTCCCAGGCCAGGCCCGCCGCGCGCGCTGCCCGGGCCAGCACCGTCTGGCCGTAGGCCAGGCCCGCCAGGGTGGCGGTGTCGAAGGTGCTGAAGGGGTGGAAGGGGTTGCGCTTGATCCCGCAGCGCTCCACCGCGGCGTTGAGGAAGGCCAGGTCGAAGGAGGGATTGTGGCCCACCAGGATGGCCCGGGTGCAGCCCGCCTCGCGCACCGCCCGGCGCACGGGCTGGAAGATGCGCTGCAGGGCCTCCTTCTCCGGCAGGGCCCCGCGGTCCGGATCGTGGGGGTCGATCCCGGTGAAGGCCAGGGCCGAGGGATCGAGACGGGCGCCGGGGAAGGGCTGGACGCGCACCGCGTGAGTGGCCACCGGCCGCCAGCGGCCCGCCTCGTCGGTGCCCAGGATCACCGCCGCCAGCTCCAGCAGGGCATCGGTGCGTGGATCGAAGCCCCCCGTCTCCACGTCCACCGCCACCGGCAGATAGCCGCGGAAGCGGGCCGCCGCCGGCGTGGGCGTGGCGGGCGGGGCGGGAGCGGGGGCATCGGCGGGCATAGGACCCCAGGATAAGCCATCCGCGGCCCCCTGGCGACCTTTCCCCCTAAAGCCGGAGAGGCGAGGGCCGATTAAGGGGCAGCGGGCCACGGACAGGAAAGGAGGCGGAGATGGTCGCTGCCATGCAGGGGGCGCCGGGGGAGGCCCTGGAGGAGATCAGCCGCAGCCGGGGTGGTGCCCTCTACGACGACGGGGAGCACCAGTTCATCTGGCTGGGCCTGGACGAGGTGGAGGGCGGCAAGGCCGTCCAGATCAACCAGTACGTGGTCCGGCACGGCGACCGGGCCGCCATCCTGGACCCGGGCGGGGCCTACACCTATGCCATGGTGGTGGCTAACCTGAGCCGCCACCTCAGCCTGGACCGGGTGGATACCCTGTTCTTCTCCCACCAGGATCCGGACGTCAGCTCCGGCATCGGGCTCTGGCTCAACACCACCTCGGCCAAGGTCTACATCTCCCGGCTCTGGACCGGCTTCCTGCCCCACTTCGGGGGGGTGGACCCGGAGCGCATCGTGGGCATCCCGGACCAGGGCCAGCGCCTGGACCTGGGGGGCGGGGCCTACCTGGAGTTCATCCCCGCCCACTTCCTGCACTCCATCGGGAACTTCTGCGTCTACGACAGCCGCTCCCGGATCCTCTTCTCCGGGGACATCGGCTCCTCGGTCTTCGCCCCGGGCGCCTACGAGGTCTTCGTGGACGACCTGGCCGGGCACCTGCCCCGCATGGAGGGCTTCCACCGCCGCTACATGACCTGCAACCGGGCCTGCCGGGCCTGGGCGGACCGGGTGGCGCGGCTGGAGGTGCGCATGATCTGCCCCCAGCACGGGGCCATCCTGCGGGGCGCGGCGGTGCGCCAGTTCCTGGACTGGTTCCGGGAGCTGTCCTGCGGGGTGGACCGCCTGGAGGAGATCTACGGGGCCTGAGGGAGGGCGGCGGCCATGGCCTGGTTCCGGCGCAGGCAGCGGAAGGGGGCGCGGGCGGAGGCCCGTCTGGCGGCCCTGGAGGCGGAGAACGAGCGGCTGCGGCGCAATCTCCAGGCGCTGACCGACAGCAACGCCCGCTGCCTGGCGGTGAAGTCCCTGGCCGATGCCCTGGTGCGCTCCTTCGAGGGCAGCATCCGCACCGAGGTGGAGCAGGTGGCCACGGCCATGGAGCAGGTCAAGGTGGCCACGGCGGATATCGCCCGCAACAGCGTGCACGTCAAGGACCAGGCCCGCAGCGTGGACCAGGCCGCCGACCGCCTGGCCTCGGACCTGGAGGGGCGCTCGGAGCTGCTGCACCGCACCCGGGAGGACGCCGCCCAGGTGGTGGAGGCGGTGCGGGCCCTGGGGGAGCAGACGGCGCACATCGGCTCCATCCTGGAGACCATCACCCAGATCGCCGAGCAGACCAACCTGCTGGCCCTGAACGCGGCCATCGAGGCCGCCCGGGCCGGCGAGCACGGGCGCGGCTTCGCCGTGGTGGCCGACGAGGTCCGGCACCTGGCCAACCGCACCAAGCAGGCGGTGACCGAGATCGAGTCCATCCTCACCGGGCTGCGGGACCGCACCCAGGCGGTGGTGAGCAAGTCCGAGTGCCTGGCGGAGGTGGTGGAGCAGTTCCGCGAGGACCACGAGCGCATCCGCGGCAGCTCCGCCCGCACCCGGGAGGCCATCGCCGAGGTCGAGAGCGGCATGGCCGCGGTGGCCGCCGCCGCGGAGGAGCAGAGCGCCATCGCCAGCGAGGTGGAGGGGCGCACCGAGTTCATCCGCCACCTCACCCAGGACTTCGGGGAGGTCACCGAGGCCTTCGCCCGGATGGAGCGCCAGCGCTGGACGTTGCGCGGCTGAGCGCCCCGCCGGGGCTCAGCCCTCCGGCCGCCAGCCCACCTCGGCGCCGGCGCCGAGCGGCACCACCTCCTCCTGCCCGCACCGGTAGGCCGCCGGCACTGGCTCCCGATCCCGCACCAGGGTGATCCGCCGCCCCCCGGGCGGGGATAGCCCGTAGAAAGCGGGCCCGAAGCGGCAGGCGAAGGGCTCCAGCCGCTCCAGGGCCCCCGCGGCCTCGAAGGCCCGGGCGTACCAGGCCAGGGCCTGGGGGGCGGTGTAGATCCCGGCGCAGCCGCAGGCGCTCTCCTTGCGCCGGCGGGGATGGGGGGCGCTGTCGGTGCCCAGGAAGAAGCGGGGATCGCCCGAGACGGCCGCCTCCAGCAGGGCCTGGCGGTCCTCCTCCCGCTTGGGCACCGGCAGGCAGTAGTGGTGGGGCCGGATCCCGCCGGCCAGTAGCGCGTTGCGGTTGAGCAGGAGGTGGTGGGCGGTGAGGGTGGCCGCCACCCCCTCCCGGGCCTGGCGGACGAAGGCCACCCCCTCCCGGGTGGTGACGTGCTCCAGCACCACCCGCAGCCCCGGATGGCGCTCCACCAGCGGGGCCAGGTGTCGCTCCAGGAACACCCGCTCCCGGTCGAAGACGTCCACCTCCGGGTCGGCGACCTCCCCGTGCACCAGCAGGGGCAGGCCCGCCTCGGCCATGGCCTCCAGCACGGCCTCCACCCGGGCCAGGTCCCGCACCCCCGCCT
>WFXX01000325.1 GCA_015490395.1 Gammaproteobacteria bacterium
GCCGCAGGGCCAGGCGCTGGAGGGGGTGGCGGTTGCCTCCAGGTCGCCAGGTGACCGCCAACCGGTTGCGGTAGGCGTCGAACTGGAGCCCCCGGGGGGCGGCTGGGACGGGCCCTCGGCCCAAGAGCAGCTTGAGCACCTGGGTGGCGGCGAGCCCCGCGCAGAGCTCGCAGGCCATGGCGGTGGAGGGACCCCGGTGGCGGGCCAGGTCGACGCTGGAGGGGTCGACCAGATAGGTGCGATGCAGCGCCGCCGGCGCCAGGCCGACCAGGAACCGCAGCAGCTGCTCCTCCTCGGGGTGCCCTTCCAGCCGGAAGTACTCCTCGAAGCCCATGCCGCCGGGGACGAAGCACAGCAGGGCGGCGCCCATGCCCAGCGGGGCGGCCGTGACCGCCGGGATCCCGAGACGCTCGCAGGCCGCGAAGACGCGCCGGCGCGTCTCGAGCACGAAGAAGTCAAGACCATCCAGGTAGAGGTCGACATCCTGGAGGAAGGCATCGAGGTTGCCGTCGTGGACCCCTTCCGGGAACAGGCGCAGCTCCAGGCCGGGATGGATAGCCCGGGCCCGCTCGGCCATCACTTCCACCTTGAGCCGGCCAACGGTGCCGAGGTCGGCGCCCGCCTGCCGGTTGAAGTTGGCCAGCTCGAAGCGGTCCGGGTCGGCCAGGTGGAAACGGCCGACGCCCAGCCGGACCAGGGTCAGGAGATGGCTGCCCCCGACGCCGCCTAGCCCGGCGATCGCCACCCGCTTGGCGCGCAGGGCCTGCTGCTCCTGGCGGGTCAGCCAGCCGATGTTGCGGGCGAAGGCCTCCTCGTAGGAGAAGGCCGGGGGCGTGGGGGGGGCGGATCTGGCCACGGCGTCCCTGTCCTGCCCGGTTTCGCTGGCGCTGGAGGGCGGATCTGCCAAACTTTAAGGGCAGGCGGCGGGCGGCTCAACCCGGGCGCCCAGCAGGAGGGCCGATGCAGAGGCTGACGGAGGTCTTTCGGCACTACTTCGAGGTGGTGCCGGCGCGCACAGAGGCGCAGGTCCGCGAGGCCCAGCGCCTTCGTTACCAGGTCTATTGCCTGGAGACGGGCTTCGAGGACCCCGCCCGCTTCCCGGACGGCCTGGAGCGGGACGCCTTCGACGCCCGGTCGGTGCACAGCCTCCTGGTCCACCGGCCCACCGGTGAGGTCGCCGGGACCGTGCGGCTGATCCTGCCGGATCCCGTCGACCGGGCCGCCCCCTTTCCCCTGGAGCTTCATGCTGGCCCCCTGAGGGGCGGGCCTCCGCGGGAGGTTCGTGGACAGCTGGCCGAGATCTCCCGGTTCTGCATCTCCAAAGCCTTCAAGCGGCGCCTGGCCGAGCCGCGTACACTCTGGGGTGCGGATCCGGAGCGCTGGGGTCCGCCCCCGCCCAAGGACCGTCGGCTTATCCCCCACATCACCGTGGGTCTTTTCGCGGCCATCGTCCGCATGAGCGCCGAGCAGGGGATCCGGCACTGGTACGCGGTGATGGAGCCGGCGCTCCTGCGGCTGCTGCGCAAGTTCGCCGTGGTCTTCCAGCCCATCGGAGAGGAAGTGGAGTACCGCGGGCGCCGCATCCCGTGCTACGCGGAGGCCGACCGGGTGCTGGCGGCCATGCGGCGGGACTGCCCCGAGATCTGGGCCCTGATCACCGAGGAGGGCCGCCTGTGGCCGGCTCCCTCGGCTTGCAAGGATTCCGGGCGCGTCCTGGATCCGGCCCCTTAGGCTGGCCCCCCGAACGGGGAGTTGTGCCGGAGCCCCCCCTCCAGGAGACTCTTTGCCTAGGCTGCCATCCCCTGCGCCCCGGGCAGGAGCCGGCCGCGGGCCCGCAAGGCCTGGCGCGCCGGGGAGGCGGATTGTCTTAGGGCATGGTGGTCTTTCGCGGATTGGAGGGAGGGTCTTCGATGGGCATCTATCGGGCCTTGGCGGTGGGGTTGGCCGTGCTCTGGCTGGCCGGCTGCGCCAGCGGGCTTCCGGAACTGCCGCCCGCCGCGGGGAAGCCACCCTCCACCTCGGACCCGGCCCGCTACACCTATCTCATCGGGCCCGGTGACTCGCTCAACATCTTCGTCTGGCACAACCCGGATGTCTCCACCACGGTCACGGTGCGGCCCGACGGCAAGATCACCACGCCGCTGGTGGAGGACCTCCTCGTGGCCGGCAAGACGCCCACTCAGGTGGCCCGGGAGATCGAGAAGGTGCTCGCCACCTACATCAAGGAGCCCATGGTCACGGTGATGGTGGGCGGCTTCGTGGGGCCCTACAGCGAGCAGATCCGGGTGCTGGGGGCCGCCGCGCGGCCCCAGGCGCTGCCCTACCGGCAGGGGATGACCCTGGCGGACGTGATGATCGCCGTAGGTGGGCTCAACGAGTTCGCCGCGGGCAACCGGGCCCGCCTCATCCGCTTCGTGGACGGGGAGCGGCGGGAGTTCCGGCTGCGCATCGATGATCTGCTCAAGGACGGCGACATCAGCGCCAACGTGGACATGCTGCCCGGGGACACCCTGATCATCCCCGAGGCATGGTTCTGACGCGGATTCGGATCGCGGGAGGCCGCCCGGCGTGAACGGCGAGATCTTCGAGCAGCTCCGCAACATCCTGCGGGACCTGTGGCGCTACCGCTGGCGTGTCCTGGCGGTGGCCTGGGCCCTGGCCGTGCTGGGCTGGGCCTATGTGGCCGCCATGCCCGACCAGTATCAAGCCAGGGCCAGGATCTACGTGGATACCGACTCGGTGCTCCGCCCCTTGTTGAAGGGGTTGGCCGTGCAGGGCAACGTGCGCTCCGAGGTCCAGCTCATGACCCGGACCCTCCTCAGCCGCCCCAACCTCGAGAAGGTGGCCCGCATGACCGACCTGGACCTGCGGGCCCGGGATGAGGAGGAGATGGACCGGTTGCTGGATGCCCTGGCCGCCAAGATCGGCATCGCCCGGGAGCGGCGGACCCGTGGCCTGTTCACCCTGAGCTACACCGACCCCGATCCCGAGGTGGCCAAGCGGGTGGTCCAGGCCCTCATCACCGTCTTCACCGAGAGCGCCCTGGGCGAGACCCGCCGGGATGCCAGCGAGGCCCAGCGCTTCCTCGATGACCAGATCCGCGAGTACGAGGCCCGCCTGGTGGAGGCTGAGCAGAGGCTGGCCGAGTTCAAGCGCAAGCACGTGGGCATGATGCCCTCCGAGGGGCGGGACTACTACGAGCGCCTCCAGGCCGCCCTGGGCGAGCTGGAGCAGGCCAAGCTGCAGCTGCGCGAGGCCGAGCGGAGGCGGGACGAGATCCGGCGCCAGCTGGAGGACGCCGAGGCCGGCGAGGAGGACGAGCTGCTGGCGGTGCCACCCCCGGGCGTGGCGGGCAGCCCCACGCCGGCCATCGACGCCCGCATCCAGAACCTGGAGGCCCGGCTGGACGAGCTGCTGCTGCGCTACACCGAGCGCCATCCCGACGTGGTCGCCATCCGCCGGACCATCGAGGAGCTCAAGCGCCAGCGCGAGGAGATCCTGGCCGCCCAGGCCGAGAGCCCCGCCCCAGTAGTGCTGGGCGGTGGCGAGGCCGAGAGCCCCCTCGTGGCCCAGCTCCGGTTGGCCCTGGGGGAGGCGGAGGCCACGGTGGCCTCCCTGCAGGCCCGGGTGGAGGCCTTCCAGGCCAAGGCGGAGAAGCTGCGGCAGATGGTGGACATCATCCCCGAGGTGGAGGCGCGCCTGAAGCAGCTCAACCGGGACTACGGCGTGATCAAGGCCCGCTACGAGGAGCTGCTGGCTCGTCGCGAGGCCGCGCGCCTGGCCGAGCGCGCCGATCGCAGCACCAGCACCGTCAAGTTCCGTGTGGTGGATCCGCCCTACGTGCCCCCCGAGCCCACCGGTCCCAACCGCCCGCTGCTGAGCAGCGTGGCCTTCGGCGCGAGCCTGGCCGCCGGGCTGGCCCTGGCCTTCCTGCTGGCCCAGCTCCATCCGGTCTACTACAGCCGACGCCAGCTCCTGGAGGACACGGGGCTGCCGGTGCTCGGCGGCGTGTCCATGGTGTGGTCGGGGGGCGCTCTGGCGCGCCGCCGCCTGGGGCTGGCCGGCTTCCTGCTGGGGGCCCTGGCCCTGGCGGCGGCCTACGGCATGGTGATGGCCTGGCAGCTGGGGATGCTGCCAGCGGAGCTGGGGCAGCAGCTGCCCCTGACGGAGGCGGTGGAGCACCTGCGGGCGCTCCTCCTGGGAGGTGGTCGTCCATGAGCATCATCGAGCGGGCCGTCCGGCGACTGGAGGAGAAGGGGCATCTGGGCCAAGGGCCGGAGGAGCGCCCCGGCGGGGCATCTGCCGGGGGCCCTGCGGGGGAGGAGGCCTTGGGCGATGCGCCGGATGCGGCGGCAAGGCCTGAGGCCCCGGAGGGCGAGGGGCGGCCGGCGGAGGCCCCCCAGGCCCCAGACGGGTCGATTGTCATCGACCTGGAGCGGATCCGGGCCCACGGCTTTCCCGTGGTCGTCCCCGGTGACAAGAGCCGCCTGGCCGAGGAGTTCCGGCATCTCAAGCGCCCCTTGCTCATGAACGCCTTTGGCGAGGGGGCCCTGCCGGCCACCAACCGGAACCTGGTCATGGTCACCAGCGCCCGCCCGGGCGAGGGTAAGACCTTCACCTCCTTCAACCTGGCCCTCAGCATCGCCCAGGAGCGGGACAAGACGGTGATGCTGGTGGATGCGGACGTGCCTCGCCCCTCGGTGGCCCGGCTGCTGGGCATCCAGCGTGTCCGGGGCCTGGTGGACCACTTGGATGGCGCCCTTCAAGATTTTGGGGCCTGCATCCTGCGCACCAGCATCCCCAACCTGCGGGTGGTCTCCGCCGGCAGGCGCCATCCGCATGCCACCGAGCTGCTGGGCAGCCAGGCCATGAAGGCCCTGTGCCACGAGCTGGCCACCCGCTACCCGGATCGCATGGTGATCTTCGACTCACCGCCCCTGCTGCCCACCACCGAGGCCGGGGTGCTGGCGGGCCTGGTGGGCCAGGTGGTCATCGTAGTCGAGGCGGAGCGGACCCGCCGGGACGAGCTGCGCGAGGCCCGGGAGCGCATCCCGGCCGGCCGCTACGTGGGCCTGGTGCTCAACAAGGCCCGCCGGCCCTTCGGCGTGGACCGTTACTACGACGCCTACGACGC
>WFXX01000326.1 GCA_015490395.1 Gammaproteobacteria bacterium
GACCCACAACCATCCCACCGCCATCGCCCCCCGGCGCCCGTGGCCGCCCCGGGCCGGGGGGCGATGGCGGTGGGATGGTTGTGGGTCTCCACCTTGACGACCAGGTGGCCGTCCTCCCGGAAGCGGGCGTAGAGCCCTCCCTGCTCGGGATCGGGGGCGAAGCGCTCGGCCCGGGGGCCGGCCAGCACGGCGCCGTTGTCCTTGTAGGCCGAGAGGATCCCGTCCGGCCAGTGCCGGGTGGCGTGGCGGATCATCTCGAACAGGGTATGGGGCCGGTCCTGCCCGTCGATGCGCCAGCCGGCGTTGAAGATCTTGTGCCGGCAGTGCTCGGAGTTGGCCTGGGCGAACATCATGAGCTCCACGTCGGTGGGGTTGCGCCCCAGCTCGGCGAAGCTCTCCAGGAAATAGTCCATCTCCTCGCCGGAGAGGGCCAGGCCCAGGCGCCGGTTGGCCTCCTCCAGGGCCGCCCGCCCCCCCTGGCGCAGGTCGATCCAGCCCAGAGGACGAGGCTCGCCTTCCACGAACAGGGCCTGGGCCTCGTCGGGATCAGCCAGAACCGTCTGGGTCATGCGGTCGTGGATCAGCGGGGCCAGCCGGGCGGCCGCACCCTCCGGCAGGACGCCGTGGAAGCGGTAGAGCACGCCCCGCTCCACCCGCCTGACCTGGGGCAGACCGCACTGGCGCAGGATCTCGGTGGCCTTGGAGGACCAAGGGGAGACGGTACCCAGACGCGGCACCACCAGCAAATCCAGCCCCCCCAGCCCGGCGGGCGGGGCCTCCTCCTGGGCCAGGGGTACCGCCTCGTCTCCCAGCAGCCGCTCCAGGCGCCCCCGCTCCTCGTCCCCCAGGCGCAGCTCGCTCTCGACGAAGTAGCGGAACTCGGCCCAGACCCGCTCCACTGCCGGCACCCGGGCCCTGACAGCGGCCAGCAGGCGCTCGAGCCGGAAGGGCGAGAGGGCGGGACCCCCGTTGAGCTGCAGCATGACCTCCTCCCCGGCTGAGGAACAAAGCCGGATATTTTACCCGGTTTCCCCCGTCGGGGGCTTAGAGGGGCACGCCCAGGCGGTGGGCCACCTCGTGGTAGGCCTGCATCAGGTCACCGAGGTCGTGGCGGAAGAGGTCCTTGTCCAGCTTGCGACGGCTCTCGGCGTCCCAGAGCCGGCAGCCGTCCGGGGTGAACTCATCGCCCAGCAGCACCTGCCCGTGGAAGCGGCCAAACTCCAGCTTGTAGTCCACCAGCAGCAGGCCGGCCTCCTGGAAGAGGGGCTTGAGGATGGCGTTGGCCTGGAGGGTAAGCGCCTTCATGCGGGCCACCTCCTCCTCCGTGGCCCACCGGAAGGTGCGGATGTGGGACTCATTGATCATGGGGTCGTGGAGCTCGTCGTTCTTGAGGAAGAACTCGAAGACCGGGGGATCCAGCTCCCGTCCCTCCTCCACCCCCAACCGCTTGCACAGGCTCCCCGCGGCCAGGTTCCGGACCACGCACTCCACCGGGATCATGTCCAGACGGCGCACCAGGGACTCGTGGTCCGAGAGCAGCCGGATAAAGTGGGTGGGGATGCCGCCGCGCTCCAGCCGCTCCATGACGAAGGCGTTGACCTTGTTGTTGACCGTGCCCTTGCCCGGCAGACGGGCGTGCTTGACCCCGTCGAAGGCGGTGGCATCGTCCCGGAAGCGCAGCACCAGCGCATCGGGGTCGTCCGTGCGCAGCACGGTCTTGGCCTTGCCTGCGTACAACTCGCCTAAGATCTTCATGGCCTCTCCTCCGCTCGCAGACGCCGCTCCAGATGCTCACGCAGCCGCTCCAGCTGTAGGGCCAGCTCCACAGGATCCGGGGGCAGGGGCTCCCAGCCCTCCCCCGCACGCCGCAACCGTTGCTGAGCCAGGGTCACTTCGCTGGTCCCCAACCGACGGCCCGGCTCTAGCCGTAGGCCATAACGCTCACGCACCCCCTCGGCCCAGGCCCGATCTTCCGCCTCGCCGTCTCGGGGGCGCACCTGGCGCCAGCCGGTGAGCATCAACCCCCGCTCTCGGTCCCGCCAGGCCACCGCCCAGCCCTCGGCCTGCCAGTAGGCCTCCACCAGGGGCCAGACCCGCTGGGGCGGGGCCTCGGCCACCAGCCAGCGGCGGGATCCCTCCCGCTCCACGTAGGCCGGCCCCTCCTCACTGGGGGAGAACTCCGGCAACGCCATCTCCTCCTCCACCTCCGGCAGCTCCAGCGGGGGGGGCACCTCCAGGGGCGGCAGAATCCGCTCCACCTCCCGTTCCAGCCCCCGTGGGCCTAAGGCGCAGGCACCCAGCAGGAGGGCCAGCGCGGCCGGTAGCCAGCGGCGGCCCATGGGCCTCAGGCCACCGCCACGCCAGCCTGGCGCATGGAGGCCTCCAGGCGAGGCCGGTGCGCCTCGGACAGCGGGGTCAAGGGCAGGCGGATGCCCTCGGCGATGAGGCCCATGCGATGCACGGCCCATTTCACCGGGATGGGGTTGGACTCCAGGAACAGGTCCCGGTGCAGGCCCGCTAGGCGCGCGTCCAGGGCCCGGGCCTCCTCCAGGCGCCCCTCCCGGGCCGCTGCGCACAGCTCCCGCATGGCCCGCGGCGCCACGTTGGCGGTGACCGAGATCACGCCCTTGGCCCCCAGGGCCATCAGCTCCAAGGCGGTGGCATCGTCACCACTATAGAGATCCAGCCGCTCGCCGCACCGCTCCAGGATCTCCCGGCCGCGGTCGAGATCCCCCGTGGCCTCCTTGATGCCCACCACGTTGGGGAGGGCGGCCAGACGCTCCACCGTCTCCGGGAGCAGGTCGCAGGCGGTGCGGCCGGGGACGTTGTAGAGGATCTGCGGCACGGGCACCGCCTCGGCCACCGCACGGTAGTGCAGGTAGAGCCCCTCCTGGGTAGGCTTGACGTAATAAGGGGTGACCAGGAGGCAGGCGTCAGCCCCGGCCTCCATGGCGCAGCGGGTCAGCTCGATGGCCTCACGGGTGCAGTTGGAGCCCGTGCCGGCGATCACCGGCAGCCGCCCTCGGGCCAGGCGCACCGCCTCCCGGATCACCCGGCAGTGCTCGGCCGCATCCAGGGTGGCCGACTCCCCGGTGGTGCCCACCACCACCAGCGCGTCAGTGCCCTCCTGCACGTGAAACTCGATGAGACGCTCCAGGGCCTCCCAATCCAGGGCCCCGTCGGGGTGCATGGGGGTGACCAGGGCCACCATGCTGCCGTGGAACATCGCCCCTCCCGCCCTCGCGGCTTCCGCCCGCAAGCTTCTGGATGGTACGCAGGGCGCTGCCGGCTTGACAAGGCAGGCCTCGACGGCCCTTCCCCGGTAGCGACGCCCGCGCTAAGCTGCCGATCTCAGACCCCGCCTTGAGGAGGTGACCGAGAGCGATGCGTGTGACCGAGGGCCGGAGGCTGCCGGCGGCCGTGGCCCGGCTGGCGCTGCCCGCCACCGGCGGCGGGACGCTGCGCCTAGCGGACCTGCGGGGCCGGTGGGTGGTGCTGTACTTCTATCCCAGGGACCACACCCCGGGCTGCACCCGCGAGGGGAGGGACTTCCGGGACCTGCACGAGCGCTTCCAAGAGCTGGGGGCGGTGGTGCTGGGTGTCTCCCGTGACAACCTCGCCTCCCATGAGCGCTTCAAGGCCAAGGAGGGCTTCCCTTTCGAGCTGCTGGCCGACACCGAGGAGGCCCTGTGCCAGGCCTTCGACGTCATCCGGCCCAAGAGGCTGTACGGCCGGGAGGTCCGGGGGGTGGAGCGCAGCACCTTCCTCATCGATCCCGAGGGGGTCCTACGCCGGGCCTGGCGGGGGGTGAAGGTGGACGGGCACGCCCGGGAGGTGCTGGAGGCCCTGCGGGAGCTGGCCGGCTGAGGGCCATGGCGGGCCGGCGCCTGGTGGTGCTGGACACCAACGTGCTCATGCACGACCCCGCCTGCCTGTTTCGCTTCGGCGGGGACGACCTGTTCCTCCCCATGGCCGTGCTGGAGGAGCTGGACCGCCACAAGCGCGGCCCCTCCGAGGTGGCCCGCAACGTCCGCCAGGCCACCCGCTTCATTGAGGAGCTGCTCCAGGGCCGGTCCCGGGAGGCCATCGAGGCGGGCCTGCCCCTGGGCGAGCGCCGGCCCGCCCTGGCCGGCCCCCGCCCCGGCCGGCTCTACATCCAGACCCGGGCCCTGGACCACGCCCTGCCGGAGGAGCTGCCCGGTGAGCTCCCGGACCACCGCATCCTGGCCACCGCCCTGGCCCTGCAGCGGGAGGATCCCGCCCGAGAGGTGGTGCTGGTCTCCCAGGACATCAACCTGCGCATCAAGGCCGCCACCCTGGGCCTGTGCGCCCAGGACTACGAGAGCGGCCCGGCTCCGGAGGAGGCCGCCCTGCTGACCAGCGGGCAGGCGCAGCTCGATGAGGACTTCTGGGAGCGGCACCGCCGCCGCCTGCGCCGTGAGGGCGGGCGCACCCTAGTGGAGGTCCAGGGACCGGAGGTGCGCCGCTGGCATCCGGGGCAGCTGGTGCACGAGGCCCGCCCCCGGGGCTTCGAGGCCCTGGTGCGCCGAGTGGAGGGAGAGACCGCTTGGCTCAGCCCCCTGGAGCCCGACTTCCGCGAGGGCGGCCAGCGGGTCTGGGGCATCCATGCCCGGAACCGGGAGCAGCACTTCGCCCTGCACGTGCTCCTGGACCCCGAGATCGACTTCGTCACCCTCCTGGGGCCGGCGGGCACCGGCAAGACCCTCCTGGCCCTGGCCGCCGGGCTGGCCCAGGTCCTGGAGGCGCGCCGCTACCGGGAGATCCTGGTCACCCGGGCCACGGTGCCCATGGGCGAGGACATCGGCTTCCTGCCGGGGACCGAGGAGGAGAAGATGGTGCCCTGGATGGGGGCCCTCCTGGACAACCTGGAGGTCCTGGCCTCCACCGACCCGGAGGCCGGCGGCTGGGGACGGGCCGCCGCCCAGGACCTGCTCCGCAACCGGATCAAGATCCACTCCCTGAACTTCATGCGGGGCCGCACCTTCCTGGGCAAGTACGTCATCGTGGACGAGGCCCAGAACCTCACCCCCCGCCAGATGAAGGCCCTGGTCACCCGAGCCGGGCCGGGCACCAAGATGGTCTGCTTGGGGAACCTGGCCCAGATCGACACCCCCTACCTGACCGAGGCCTCCTCCGGCCTGAGCCACGTGGTGGAGCGCTTCCGGCCCTGGCCCCACGCCGCCCACGTGACCCTGGTCAGTGGGGAGCGCTCCCGGCTGGCCGACTATGCCAACGAGGCCCTCTGAGCCGGTTGGGCAGCCGCTGAGAAGAGTCGGCGAGCGGCCTGGATGCAAGACGCACGCAGCGCAGCGGCCGAGGGATATGGCCACAGATAGGCAAGAGGGCGAGCGGCGCGCAACGGGCGCCAAGCGAGCATCGCCGGCCCTTCGACAGACTGTTAGGTCTCCGCGGTGCGGGGCCAGGCGTTGAGCACGGCCTTGACCAAGGTGGCCAGCGGGATAGCGAAAAAGACCCCCCAGAAGCCCCACAACCCCCCGAAGAGCAGCACAGCGATGATGATGGCCACGGGGTGCAGGTTCACCGCCTCCGAGAACAGCCAGGGCACCAGCACGTTGCCATCCAGAGCCTGGATCACGGCGTAAGCCCCCACCGCGTAAGCGAACTGCTCGCTCCAGCCCCACTGGAAGAAGGCCACCAGGGCCACGGGCACCGTCACCACCACTGCCCCAACGAAGGGCACGATCACCGAAAGTCCCACCAGGGCCGCCAACAAGGAGGCGTAGCGCATCTCCAGCAGGGCAAAGACGATGTAGCTCACCACCCCCACGATGACGATCTCGGCGAACTTACCCCTAACGTAGTTGCCGATCTGCTGGTCCATCTCCCGCCACACCTGGGTGGCCAGGCGACGCTCCGAGGGCAGCAAGGCGCTGATCCAACTGAGAATCAGTTCTTTGTCCTTGAGAAGGAAGAAAACCAGCACCGGCACCAGGACCAGGTAGACCAGCAGGGTGATGAGCCCGGTGAGGGTGGTGAGCGAGGCCGAGAGCAGCTCCTGGGCCAAGGTGGTGATCCCGTTGCGGATGGCGGCCATGATCTGGCGTACCTCCTCCTCGGTGATCAGGCCCGGATAGAGCTCGGGCAGGCGCAAGAGGGCCTGCTGGCCCTTAGCGACCATGGTAGGCAAGTCGCGGGCGAACTCCTGGAGCTGGGAAGCGAGCAGGGGCAGCAACCCCAGCAGCAGCAGCCCCAGGACTCCCAAGAAAGCCGTATACACCACCCCCACGGCCAGCGGCCGGGGCACCCGACGCCGCTCCAGGGCTCCCACCACGCCCTCCAGGAGATAGGCGATGACGATGCTGGCCAGCACCGGCGCCAGCATCTCCCCAAAGAGCAGCACCACCGCAAAGCCCAGCCCCAACAGGAGGGCCAGGATCACCGCCTCCGGATCGGAGAAGTAGCGGCGGTACCAGCGTCCCAGCAACCGACGCAAGGTGGTGGCCTGCGCCTCCCGCCACCTCATGGCTCCCCCTCCAGAATCCGCACCGGCGCCCCGGGACCAATGCCCAACAGCCGGTCACAACGAGCCCGGTTGGCGGCCAGCTCCACCAGGCCGTTGGCGTTCTCATACCAGAAAGGCTCGCCCGGCGGGACTTCGTGGAAGGTGCGAGCCCGACGCAGCCGCCGGCCACCAACCTCCACCACCGCCTGGGCCGAGAGGGCGGCAGCGCGCAGTCCCGTGAAGCAGTTGCCGAAGGCGTCGACGTAGATCACCTGCGCCAGCTCCTCCGGCCAGGAGCGGTCGATACGCCTGCCGGGATCCACCGGCTCCCCCGGCGGCGGCTCCCCGCGGTCCAAGCGGGCCGCTACTGGGGCAAAGAGGTCCCGCCCGTGGAAGCTGGCCGACAGGCGTGCTGGCCGCCAGGTCAGGTCCCACCAAGCCACCTCATGACCCCGCCGGGCCACCACGTTGAACAGTCCGTTGTCCGGCCCCACGAACCAGCGCCCGTCCACGCGCACGACGGCAGGACGGCGGGCCGGGTCCCCCACACCAGGGTCCACTACGGCCAGAAAGACCGTCCCCTCGGGGAAATCCTGCGGATAGGCCGCCAGCAGGTAGGCGCTGACTCGGGGGTCGAAAGCAGGGGCCTCCGCCAGCAGGTCCACCACCAGAGCCCCCGGATGCTCCCGCCAGATGGCCCCCTTCATCTGCCCCAAGTAGGGGCTGCCCGTGCCGAAGTCCGTAAACAGCACAATCACCGGCCTGCCTCCCGGGCCCACCGCGGGGCCCGCGATACGAAAAAGGCCGGGTCCGCGCCCGGCCTCCGGCGTCCGCCATCCATGGTGACCCAGGTTCAGTCCTGGCTGGCCGAGGCCTCCTTACTGTCCGCTCCGGGCCGGCCCACCAGCTCCACGTAGGCCATAGGCGCACTGTCGCCCGACCGGAAGCCGCACTTGAGGATGCGCATGTAGCCGCCCGGGCGATCCCTGTAGCGCGGTCCCAGCTCGTTGAACAGCTTGGTCACCACCTCCCGGTCACGCAGCCGGTCGAAGGCCCGGCGCCGAGCCAGCGGGCTGTCGTCCCGACGCGCCATGGTGATGAGCGGCTCCACCACGCGCCGTAGCTCTTTGGCCTTGGGCACCGTGGTGCGGATGGCCTCGTGGCGTAACAGGGACACCGCCATGTTGCGGAACATGGCCCGGCGGTGGCTGGAGGTCCGCCCCAGCTTGCGGCCTGCCTTGCGGTGTCGCATAGACTCGTACCTCCCGCGCTGCCCGGCGATCAGGCAGATGCCTGCTCCTTGCCCTCACCCTCCGGCTGCAAACCGGGCGGCGGCCAGTGCTCCAGCCGCATCCCCAGGCTCAGGCCGTGCCGGGCCAGCACCTCCTTGATCTCCGTGAGGGACTTCTTACCAAGGTTAGGGGTCTTGAGGAGCTCCACCTCGGTACGCTGCACCAGATCCCCCACGTAATAAATGTTCTCGGCTTTGAGGCAATTGGCCGCTCGAACCGTCAGCTCCAAGTCGTCGATAGGTCGCAGCAGCACCGGATCAAGCTGGGCCTCCGCGCCCGCCGCCTTCGTCTCCTCCCGGCCCTCTAGGGCCACGAAGACCGAGAGCTGGTCTCGGAGGATGGTGGCCGCCCGCCGGATGGCCTCCTCGGCGTCGATAGTGCCGTTGGTCTCAAGCTCGATGACCAGCCGGTCCAAGTCCGTGCGCTGCTCCACCCGCGCCGCCTCCACCACGTAGGCGACCCGGCGCACCGGGCTGAAGGAGGCGTCCAGCTGCAGGTGACCGATGGCCCGGTCCTCCTCTCCTTGGCGTGCGGTGGCAGGCTGGTAGCCCCGCCCGCGCTGGATCTTGAGCCGCGCGCTGATCTCGCCCGACTGGGTCAGATGGCAGATGACGTGGTCCGGGTTGACGATCTCGATGCCATGGCCGAGCTCGATGTCCGAGGCCAGCACAGGGCCCGGGCCCTTCTTCCTGAGCACCACCTCCGCCTCGTCCCGCTCGTCCATGCGGATAGCCAAGCCCTTGAGGTTGAGCAGGATCTCGATGACGTCCTCCTGCACCCCCTCGATGGTGGTGTACTCGTGCAGCACCCCGTCGATCTGCACCTCCGTCACCGCCGCACCGGGCATGGAGGACAGCAGCACACGACGCAGGGCGTTACCCAGGGTATGCCCGAAGCCACGCTCCAGGGGCTCGATGCTCACCCGAGCCCGTGTCGGGCTCAGTTCCTGCACGGAAACCGAGCGCGGCTTGAGGAATTCCGTCGCTGAACCCTGCATGGGTCGTCCTCGCTACTTCCTGGAAGGGATCCCTGAGTCCGTCACTTGGAGTAGAGCTCCACCACCAAGTGCTCGTTGATCTCCGGCGGCAGGTCCGCCCGGCTGGGAACCGCCTTGAAGACCCCCTCCTTCTTGTCCACATCCACCTCGATCCACTCTGGGAAGCCGTTCTGCTGCGCCAGCTCCAGGGCCGCCTGGACCCGCTGCTGGCGCTTGGCCCGCTCCGTGAGCGAGATCACATCCCCAGGCCGCACCTGGTAGCTGGGGATGTTTACCCGCCGGCCGTTGACCAGCACCCCGTTGTGCCGGACGAGCTGTCGGGCCTCGGCCTGGGAGGCCCCGAAGCCCATGCGCCGCACCACCGTGTCCAGCCGGCACTCCAAGATCTGGAGCAGGTTCTCGCCCGTGGAGCCACGTCGCCGGTCCGCCTCCTGGTAGACCAGCCGGAACTGGCGCTCCAGCAGGCCGTAGATGCGGCGCAGCTTCTGCTTCTCGCGTAGCTGCAGCGCGTAGTCCGTCACCCGCCGCCGGCGCTGCCCGTGCTGCCCGGGCGGGAAGCCGCGTTTCTCCAACGCGCACTTAGCGGTATAGCACTTCTCACCTTTCAGGAAGAGCTTCTCGCCCTCCCGGCGACAGAGTCGGCACTTGGGACCGATATATCTCGCCACCTCGTACCTCCCAAGCCTTCAGACCCGGCGCTTCTTGGGCGGCCGGCACCCGTTGTGCGGGATAGGCGTGGCATCAGCGATGAGGTTGATCTTCAGCCCCGCCGCATGCAGCCCGCGGACCGCCGAATCGCGCCCCGGCCCCGGACCCTTGACGTAGACGTCCACGCTCTTCATCCCGAACTCCTGGGCTGCGGCCGCCGCCCGCGTGGCGGCCACCTGGGCGGCGAAGGGCGTGCTCTTGCGCGAGCCCTTGAAGCCGCTAGAGCCCGCCGAGGCCCAGCAGAGGGTGTTCCCCTGCCGGTCGGTGATGGTGACGATGGTGTTGTTGAAGGAGGCGCTGATGTGCGCCACCCCCTCCGCCACGCTCCTCTTCGCCCGCTTGCGCGCGCGCGCCGTGCTCTTCGCCATCTCCGCTATCCCGTCCTCGAAGCCGTGCCTGCCGGGACGCCCCGCCCCCTCACTTCCGGATCATGCGCCGCGGCCCCTTGCGGGTGCGCGCGTTGGTCCGCGTCCGCTGCCCGCGCACCGGCAATCCCCGCCGATGGCGCAGACCGCGGTAGCAGCCCAAATCCATGAGGCGCTTGATGCTCATGGACACCTCGCGCCGCAGGTCGCCCTCTACCTTGTAACGACTTACCTCCTGGCGCAGGGCATCCAGCTCCTGCTCCGTCAGGTCCTTGACCTTACGTGACGGATCGACTCCGGCCGCAGCGCAGATGTCCCGCGCCCGAGAACGGCCAATCCCATAGATGGCCGTCAGGGCCACCCACGTGTGCTTGTGGACCGGAATGTTGATACCAGCGATACGCGCCATATCCTAAAGCACCCTCCGCCAGCCAGGCTGGGTAAACGGTGTATTTTACACTGAGGATGGATGACAACGCAAGGCCTCAGCCCTGGCGCTGCTTGTGGCGCGCCTCCCTGCAGATCACCCGCACCACACCCTTGCGGCGGATAATCTTGCAGTTGCGGCAGATCCGCCTCACAGAAGCCCTGACCTTCATGGCAACCTCCTCCTCTCCGTCAGCCGCCTACCCGATTAACGCAGTCCGCCCTTGAGCTTGGCCTTTCGGAGCAGCCCCTCGTACTGGTGCGACATCAGATGGGCCTGGAGCTGGGCCATGAAGTCCATCACCACCACCACCACGATCAGGAGCGAAGTGCCACCGAAGTAGAAAGGCACATTCCAGGTGACGATGAGAAACTCCGGCAGCAAGCACACCGCCGTCACGTAGATTGCCCCCGCCAGGGTCAAACGAGTCATCACCTGCCCGATGTACCGCGCCGTCTGCTCCCCTGGGCGGATCCCCGGAATGAAGGCGCCCGACTTCTTCAGATTATCTGCGGTATCCCGGGGATTGAACACCAGCGCCGTGTAGAAGAAGCAGAAGAAGATGATGGCCACGGCATAGACCACCACGTACACGGGCTGGCCCGGCGACAAGGTGGCAGCCAGGGTTTGCAGCCACGCCATCCCCTCCCCCGTGGCCCCGAACCACCCCGCGATGGTGGCCGGAAACAGGATGATGCTGGAGGCGAAGATGGGCGGGATCACACCCGCCATGTTCACCTTCAAAGGCAGGTGGCTGCTCTGCCCGGCAAAGACCCGTCGCCCCATCTGGCGCTTGGCGTATTGCACCGGGATCCGTCGTTGGGCCCGCTCCATGAACACCACAAAGGCTGTCACCGCTACGGCGATGATCAGCAGCAGCAGGATGCTGAGAGGCTGAAGCTCCCCCGTGCGTGCCAGCTCCAGGGTACCGCCCAAGGCCCCTGGAAGTCCGGCCACAATCCCGGCGAAAATGAGTAACGAGATTCCGTTACCGATCCCTCGTTCCGTCACCTGCTCTCCCAGCCACATCAGGAACATAGTTCCCGTGACCAGGGTCACCACCGCGGTGAACACGAAGCCGATCCCCGGCTCAATGACCACCGAGACGCCGCCCACCTCCTGCCGCTGCAAGGCCACGGCCACCCCGATGGCCTGGAAGGTGGCCAGGAAAACCGTGAAGTAGCGCGTATACTGCATGATCTTGCGCCGCCCCGACTCACCCTCCTTACGCAGCTGCTCCAGCTTCGGCACCACCACGGTGAGCAGCTGGAGGATGATGGAGGCCGAGATGTAGGGCATCACCCCTAAGGCGAAAATGGCCACCCGCTTCAGGGCCCCACCCGAGAACATGTTGAACATGTCGATGATGGTGCCCTGCTGCTGCTGGAACAAAGCCTCCAGGGCCGTGGGGTTGATACCCGGCACGGGAATCACCGCCCCGATGCGGAACACCACCAGGGCACCGAGCACGAACAGCAGCCGGCGCCGGATCTCCGTCCACCGGGTGATATCCCGGAGCGACTGAGCGGTGGTGGCCATTGGGGCTTACCGCCTCAGCCTTCCACCCGGCCGCCTGCGGCCTCAATGGCCGCCCGCGCCCCCCGGGTCACAGCCAAGCCACGCACCACCACCGGGCCAGTCAGCTCGCCGGAGAGGATCACCTTCACCTTCCGCGCCTGGCGAGGCACCAGCCCGCGAGCCTTAAGCAGCGCCAGGTCCACCACCTCGGCGCCCTCAGCCGCCTTGGCCAGCTCGTGCAGGCGCAGCTCGGCCACGAAGCGGCTGCGGCGGGAACGGAAGCCCACCTTGGGTAGCCGGCGCTGCAGCGGCATCTGACCGCCCTCGAAGCCCACCTTGTGGAAGCCCCCAGATCGGGCCTTCTGTCCCTTCTGCCCGCGGCCGCAGGTCTTGCCCAAGCCCGAACCGATGCCCCGGCCCACGCGCTTACGCGCCGCCTTGGAGCCCGGCGCCGGCCTTAGCTCGTTTAGCCGCACCTCAAACCTCCTCCACCTTCAACAGGTAAGACACCTTCCGGATCATCCCGCGGATGGCAGGCGTATCCTTCACCACCACACTCTGGTGCATTCGCCGCAGCCCCAGGCCGCGCACGCAGGCCTGGTGATCGGCCAGCCGGCCGTGGCGGCTGCGCACCAGGGTCACCTTCAGCCTCCTGTCGACCATGCTCTCGCCCCCCGTCACCGCGCGTCCCGCTGCGGGTATTCGGCTCAGTCCAGAATTTCCTCCACGCGCTTGCCACGCTTGGCAGCCACGCTCTCCGGATCTGCCATCGACACCAAGCCCTTCATGGTGGCCCGGACTACGTTGATGGGGTTGCGTGAGCCGATGCATTTGGCCAACACATCGCGCACCCCCAACACCTCGAAGACCGCCCGCATGGCGCCACCGGCGATAATCCCGGTGCCCTCAGAAGCAGGACGCATGTGCACCTTCGCCGCCCCGTACGTTGCCGTAACAGGATGCTGCAACGTACCTCCCTTGAGTCGAATGCGGCGGAGATTACGCTTGCCCTCGGCCACCGCCTTCTCGATGGCCACTGGCACCTCACGGGCCTTGCCCTGACCGAAGCCCACGCGGCCCTTGCCATCGCCGACCACCACGAGAGCCGAGAAGCCAAACTGCCGCCCGCCTTTGACCACCTTGGCCACGCGCCGCAGCGCCACGAGCTTCTCCTGGAGCTCCTCGCCCTCCGGGATCATGTCCTCTCTTGCCATGGAAGCACCTCAGAACTCGAGCCCGCCTTCTCGGGCGCCATCGGCCAAGGCCTTCACCCGGCCGTGATACTTGAACCCCGAGCGATCGAAGGCCACCCGTGTGACCCCCTTAGCCCTGGCCCGCTCCGCGATCAGCCGGCCGACAGCACGGGCGGCCTCCACATTGCCGGTGCGCTCCAGCTGTTGCCGCAACTGGCGGTCCAAAGTGGACGCTGCAGCCACCACCTCCGACCCGCTCGGGGCGATCACCTGAGCATAGATGTGGCGAGGCGTGCGATGCACCGTCAACCGGTGAATCCCCAGCCGTCGTATCAGGGCCCGTGCCCGCCTCGCCCGGCGCAAACGACTGGCCTTCTTATCCACGTTGGTCACCTGTTACTTCTTCTTCGCCTCTTTCCGCACCACCACCTCTTCCGCATACTTGATCCCCTTGCCCTTGTAAGGCTCAGGGGGGCGGAAGGCGCGGATTTCCGCGGCCACCTGTCCTACCCGCTGCTTATCGATGCCCCGCACCACGATCTCGGTCTGGCTCGGGGTCTCGATGGAGATACCCTCGGGGACGGGATAGTTGATAGGATGCGAGAAGCCCAACGAGAGGCTGAGCACCTTACCCTGCACCTGCGCACGGTAGCCCACACCCACCAGCTCCAATCGCTTCTCGAAGCCCCGGCTCACCCCGTGGACCATGTTGGCGGCCAGCGAGCGCAGCGTACCCGCCATCGCCCGGGCGGTGCGCCGCTCGCTGCGGGGTGCGAAGCGCAGGGCTCCGTCCTCCTGGCGCACCTCCACCTCCGGGTGCAGCGGCAGGCGCAGGCTACCCTTGCTGCCCTTCACCGCCAGCGTGTCGCCCTCGACGGCCACCTGGACCCCCGACGGGATCGGCACCGGCTTCTTGGCGATCCTCGACATGATCTGCCCCTATGCCACGTAACAGAGCACTTCGCCACCGTGGCCTGCCCGGCGGGCGGCCCGGTCCGTCATCACCCCTTTGGGCGTGGAGACGATGGCGATGCCGAGCCCGCCCTGCACCCTAGGGAGCTCGTCCCGTCCGCAGTAGAGCCGCAACCCCGGCCGGCTAGCTCGCTCGATAGTAGTGATCACCGGTCGACCTTCGTGATACTTAAGATGCACGGTCAGTACCGGCTTTCCGTCCATCTCCTCCACGCTGTAGTCTTTGATGTAGCCCTCTTCCTTCAGCACTTGAACGATGGCCACCTTGAGTTTGGAGGAGGGCATGCTCACCTCGGCCTTCTCCGCCCGCTGGGCGTTGCGGATGCGGGTCAGCATGTCCGCGATGGGATCGGTCATGCTCATGGCATCCCCCGTCACCAGCTCGCCTTCACCAGCCCGGGCACATCCCCCCGCATGGCGGCCTCCCGGAGCTTGTTCCGGCCCAGCCCGAACTTACGGTAATAGCCCCGAGGGCGCCCACTGATGCGACAGCGATGCCGCAGACGCACGGGGCTAGCGTTGCGCGGCAGAGACTGGAGCTTGCGCATCGCCGCCTCCCGCTCCTCCGGGCTCGCCTGCGGGTCAGCGATCACTCGCTTGAGCTCCGCCCGCCTGGCCGCATACTTCTGCACCAGGCGTGCACGCTTCAGCTCGCGCTGGACCATCGAAACCTTCGCCATCGTCCGCCACCTCATGCTCTCAGAGGGAAGTTGAAGGCCCTGAGCAGCTCCCGAGCCTCCTCGTCGGTGCGCGCGCTCGTGGTGATGGTCACGTCCATGCCCCTAAGCGCGTCGATCTTGTCGTAGTCGATCTCCGGAAACACGATCTGCTCACGGATTCCGAGGCTGTAGTTGCCCCGCCCGTCGAAGGAGCGGGGGCTCAGCCCGCGGAAGTCGCGGATGCGAGGAATGGCGATGTTGATAAGCCGGTCCAGGAACTCGTACATCCGCTCCCGTCGCAACGTCACCTTGCAGCCGATGGGCCACCCCTGCCTAATCTTAAACCCGGCCACAGATTTCCTCGCCCGAGTCACCACCGGCCGTTGCCCAGTAATACGGGCCAGATCCTCCATGGCATGCTCGATCACCTTACGGTCCCCTACCGCCTCCCCGACACCCATGTTCACCGTGATCTTGACCAGGCGTGGCACCTGCATCACATTGCGGTATCCAAAGCGTTCCATGAGGCGTGGGACCACCTGCTCCTTGTAAAACTCTTGCAGTCGAGCCATCTTACTACGCCCTCAAACGTCCACCACCTCACCTGTGGACTTGAAGTAACGGACCTTCCGACCGTCCTCCAACGTCTTGATCCCCACACGGTCCGCCCTGCCGGTAGCCGGATTGAACAAGGCCACATTGGAGATATGGATGGGGGCCTCCTTCTCGATGATCCCGCCCGGGATCCCACGCACCGGGTTGGGCTTCTGGTGCTTCTTCACCATGTTAACGTTCTGCACCAGCACCCGGCCGTCCCGGCGCACGGCGATCACGGTCCCCCGCTTGCCCTTCTCCTTACCGGCGATGACAATGACGTCGTCACCCTTCCTGATCTTGCGCATGGCCATGGCTACTACACCCCGCTCAGAGGACCTCGGGCGCCAACGACACGATCTTCATGAACCGCTCCGTGCGCAGCTCACGGGTCACCGGGCCAAAGATGCGCGTCCCGATGGGCTGGAGCTGGTTATTGAGCAGCACCGCCGCGTTACCGTCGAAACGAATCACCGAGCCATCCGGGCGACGCACCCCCTTGCGGGTACGGACCACCACGGCGTTGTACACCTCCCCCTTTTTCACCTTTCCTCTCGGGATGGCCTCTTTGACGCTCACCTTGATGATGTCGCCGATGTTGGCATACCGGCGCTTGGAGCCGCCCAACACCTTGATGCACATCAGGCGCCGCGCCCCGCTGTTATCCGCCGCCGTGAGCATGGTCTGCATCTGGATCATGGCGTCACCTCCTCGCGCCGGCCCATTCGCCCATCACTCGCCCTTGGCCTCGGCCCGCTCCACGATGCGCACCAGCCGCCAGGCCTTGGTCTTGGAGATGGGCCGACACGGCGCCACCTCCACCAAGTCTCCCTCGCGGCACTCGTTGCGCTCGTCGTGGGCATGCAGCTTCGTGGAGCGGCGCACGTACTTCTTGTACAGCGGGTGCGGAACCCGCCGCTCCACCAGCACCGTCACGGTCTTGTCCATCTTGTCGCTCACCACTCGCCCCACGAGCGTCCGGAGGGTCTTGCTATCGCGCGTCATGACGCCTCACCCGCTCTTCGCTTCTCGTTAAGCACCGTCTTCACCCGAGCGATGTTCCGCCGCACCTGCCGCAGCAGATGCGGCTGCGCCAGCTGGCCCGTGGCCTGCTGGACGCGCAGGTTGAACTGCTCGCGCAGCAGGGCGTGCAGCTCCTCCTGGAGCTCACGCTCAGTCTTCTTGCGCAGCTCGCTCGCCTTCATCACATCACCGTCCGCGTGGCAAAGACCGTCTTCACCGGCAGCTTCGCCGCGGCCAGCCGAAAGGCTTCTCGGGCCACGTCCTCCTGCACGCCCTCGATCTCATAAAGCATATGCCCCGGCTTGACCTCGGCGACCCAAAACTCCACGTTCCCCTTGCCGCTGCCCATGCGCACCTCCAGCGGCTTCTTGGTCACGGGCTTGTCCGGGAAAATACGGATCCACAGTTTCCCTCCACGCCGCACGCGCCGCGTGATGGCCCGACGGGCCGCTTCGATCTGCCGCGCCGTGATCCGCCCTCGGGTGACAGCCTTCAAGCCGTACTGGCCGAAGCTCACCCGGTTTCCGCTGTGGGCCAGCCCCCGGTTACGCCCCTTCTGCTGCTTCCGATATTTGGTCCGCTTAGGCTGCAACATGGCGAACGTCCTCCACGCTCAGCGGGCCCCAGCAGCCTCGGCCGCCTCACCTCCGGCACCCCGACCGAAGACCTCGCCCTTGAAGATCCAGACTTTCACGCCGATCACCCCGGAGGTAGTGCGCGCCTCGGCGAAACCGTAGTCAATATCCGCCCGGAGGGTGTGCAGCGGCACACGCCCTTCGCGATACCACTCGCTGCGCGCAATCTCCGCCCCGCCCAGGCGACCGGCCACATTGATCTTGATGCCCTGCGCACCTAGACGCATGGTGTTAGCCACGGCACGCTTCATGGCACGACGGAACATGATTCGCCGCTCCAACTGCTGGGCCACGCTCTCGGCCACCAGTTGGGCATCCAGCTCCGGCTTGCGGATCTCTTCCACGTTAATATGGACGGGAACCCCCATGATGGCCGCCACCTCCTGTCGAAGGGCCTCGATGTCCTCGCCCTTCTTGCCGATGACGATGCCCGGGCGCGCCGTATGAATGGTGATACGAGCTGTCCGCGCCGGACGCTCGATCTCGATCCGGCTCACCGAAGCGTGGGCTAGCTTCCGCTTGATGTGATCGCGGACCCGAAGATCCGTGTACAGATAGTCCGCGTAATCCCGGGAGCCGGCATACCAAGTGGAGGTCCAGTCCTTGATGACCCCCAGCCGGAACCCGATCGGATGCACCTTCTGCCCCATCGCCTCACCTCTAACTCTGGCCGTCGCCCACCACCACGGTGATATGGCTAGTGCGCTTCAGGATCCGGTTGGCCCGTCCCTTCGCGCGCGGTCGGATGCGTTTGTAGGTCGGACCCTCGTCCACGAAGATCCGCGTCACCCGCAGCTCATCGATGTCCGCCCCGTCATTGTGTTCCGCGTTGGCGATGGCCGACTCCAGCACCTTCTTCACAATCCCGGCGGCCCTCTTTCGACTGAACGTCAAGACCTGCAGGGCCTTGCTCACTGGCAGTCCGCGAATCTGATCCGCCACCAGACGGCACTTCTGGGCGGAGATGCGCGCGTATCTGAGCCTCGCTGCGGTCTCCATGGCCACCTTACCTCACTCACTTGGCCTTCTTCGCACCGGCGTGCCCGCGGAAGGTGCGGGTCGCCGCGAACTCGCCCAGCTTGTGCCCAACCATGTTCTCGGTGATCAGGATGGGCACGTGCTGGCGCCCATTGTGCACGGCGATGGTAAGCCCCACCATCTCCGGCACGATCATGGAGCGGCGCGACCAAGTCTTGATGGGCCGCTTGCTACCCGTGGCCACGGCCTCCTGCACCTTCTTCATCAGGTGCAGGTCGACAAAAGGACCCTTCTTAACCGAGCGCGGCACCTTATCTCCCTCCTCCCGTGCTAACGGTCATTTCCGGCGGCGCACTATCATTCTGTCGGAGCGCTTATTCCTGCGCGTCTTGTGACCCTTGGTGGGCACGCCCCACGGGGTGACCGGGTGCCGCCCGCCCGAGGTGCGCCCTTCGCCACCGCCGTGAGGGTGATCCACCGGATTCATGGCCACACCCCTCACCGTTGGGCGGATGCCCCGCCAGCGGGCGGCTCCCGCCTTGCCCAGGGAGCGCAGGTTATGCTGGCTGTTACCCACCTCACCGACCGTAGCCCGGCATTCCATGTGCACCTTGCGCATCTCCCCCGAACGTAGGCGCAGCGTGGCGTACTGCCCCTCTTTGGCCACCACCTGGATGGCCGCACCCGCTGCCCGGCCGAGCTGCCCCCCTTTGCCGGGACGCAGCTCCACACAATGCACCATGGTGCCTACGGGGATGTTACGCAACGGCAAGCAATTGCCCACCCGGATGGGGGCCTCCGGCCCGGAGACAATCTCGTCCCCCGGCTGCAACCCCTTGGGGGCGATGATGTAACGCCGCTCGCCATCCGCGTAGAGAACCAAGGCGATATGAGCGCTGCGATTCGGGTCGTACTCCAGCCGCTCCACACGCGCCGGCACGCCGTCCTTATCCCGCCTAAAATCGATGATCCGATACAAGCGCTTGTGCCCACCCCCTCGGTGCCGCACGGTGATGCGGCCCAGGTTGTTGCGCCCCCCGGTCTTGGTCAGCTTCTCCGTCAGCGGGGCGTAGGGCCGGCCCTTGTGTAGACCCGGCTCCACCACTCGGACCACGAAGCGGCGTCCCGGCGAAGTCGGCTTGGCCTTCACCAATGGCATCGTCAGGATCCTCGCTGCCTAACCGCACCCCGACTCATTGCGCGGGGCCAAAATCGATATCGTAACCCGGCTGGAGCCGCACGTACGCCTTGCGCACCTTGGTCCGCCGACCCTCTATCATGCCAAAGCGCTTGCGCTTACCCTTCACGTTGAGGACCCGAACGCTCTCCACCTTGACTTGGAATAGGTCCTCCACGGCCCGTTTGATCTCGGGCTTGGTGGCATCCGGGGCCACCCGGAACACGAACTGACGGTGCTTATCCGCCGTCAGGGTCGACTTCTCCGAGACGTGCGGCGCCAGCAGCACCTTGAGGATGCGCTCCTTGTTCATGCCAACCACTCCCCGATGCGGGCCGCGACCCCGGGAGTGACCACTACCCGCTCGTGGACGATGAGCGCCACCGGGTCCAGGTCAGCCACCTCCCGCACGTCGATGCGCGGGATGTTGCGCGCCGCCAGATAGAGCTTCTCGTCGAAGGCCTCCGTGACCAGTAACGCGTCACCGAGACCCAAGGCGCGCAGCCGGGCCGCCAGTTCACGGGTCTTGGGCGCCTCGAGCGTGATGGCCTCCGGCTCAACGACCAAGAGCCGCCCCTGCTCCACGAGGCCAGAGAAGATGGACCGCAACGCACCCCGGTACATCTTCTTGTTCACCTTCTGCGAATAATCGCGCGGCTTAGCCGCGAAAACCTTGCCACCACCCCTCCACAGCGGGCTGCGGATAGAACCGTGTCGGGCACGCCCCGTGCCCTTCTGCCGCCAGGGCTTGCGGCCACCGCCCCGCACCTCGGCCCGCGTCTTCTGGGCCTTGGTGCCGGCGCGCCCCCCCGCCAGGTAGGCCACCACCACTTGGTGCACCAGGGCCTCGTTGAAGCGTACCCCAAAGACCGCATCCGGCACGCTCACCTGCCCCTTCGCGGCCCCGCTCGAGTCGATGACCTCCAGCTCCATGGCCTCCACCCTCAGCCCTTCCTGCCGGCCTTGACTGCCGGTCGGACGATCACGTCGCGCCCCGCGGGGCCCGCCACGGCCCCCTTGACCAGCAGGAGGTTGCGCTCCGGATCCACCCGAACCACCTCCAAGTTCTGGACGGTGCGGCGCACGTTGCCCATGTGTCCGGCCATGCGCTTGCCCTTGAAGACTCGCCCCGGCGTCTGGTTCTGACCGATGGAGCCGGGCACCCGGTGCGAGAGCGAGTTGCCGTGGCTCGCGTCCTGCGTGCGAAAGTGGTGGCGTTTCACCGTGCCAGCGAAACCCTTGCCGATACTCACCCCGGTCACGTCCACCTTCTGGCCAGGCTCGAAGATGTCCACCCGGATCTCCGCGCCGGGCTCGAGCCCCTCGCCCTCACCGTCGCCCAGGCGGAACTCCCACAGCCCCCGCCCCGGTTCCACGCCGGCCTTGGCATAGTGCCCGGCCAACGGCCGCGTCACGCGCGAAGGCTTGCGACGGCCCACGGTGACCTGCACGGCACGATAACCGTCCCGCTCCTCGGTCTTGACCTGCGTGACGCGGTTGGGCTCGACCTCGATGACCGTCACCGGCACGGAGACCCCGTCCTCGGTGAAGATGCGGGTCATCCCGCGCTTGCGTCCCACCACTCCCATCGCCATGGCGCGCCTCCCCGTCGGCCTCAATGCAGCTTGATCTGCACGTCCACGCCGGCCGCCAGGTCCAGCTTCATCAAGGCATCCACCGTCTTGTCGGTGGGGTCCACGATGTCCAGCAGACGCTTGTGAGTGCGGATCTCGTACTGATCCCGCGCGTCCTTGTTGACATGAGGCGAGATCAGCACCGTGTAGCGCTCATACTTCGTAGGCAACGGGATCGGGCCACGCACCTGTGCGCCGGTGCGCTTGGCCGTCTCCACAATCTCCCGCGCCGACCGGTCGATGAGACGGTGGTCGAACGCCTTGAGCCGGATGCGAATCCTCTGCCTGGCCATGCCGCTCACTCAATGATCTTGGTGACGACGCCGGCGCCCACCGTGCGACCACCCTCGCGAATGGCGAAGCGCAAACCCTCCTCCATCGCAATCGGCGCAATCAGCGACACCGTCATCGACACATTGTCCCCAGGCATCACCATCTCCACCCCCTCCGGCAACTCCACCGCCCCCGTCACATCCGTCGTCCGAAAATAAAACTGCGGACGATACCCATTGAAAAACGGCGTGTGACGACCACCCTCCTCCTTGCTCAACACATACACCTCCGCCTCAAAACGCATATGCGGCGTGATCGTCCCAGGCTGCGCCAGCACCTGACCACGCTCCACCTCGTCCTTCTTCGTGCCACGCAGCAACACACCCACATTGTCACCCGCAACGCCCTCATCCAGGACCTTGCGGAACATCTCCACCCCCGTCACCGTGGTCTTCTGCGTCTCCCGCAAACCCACAATCTCCACCTCATCACCCACCTTCACCTTGCCACGCTCAATCCGGCCCGTCACCACCGTCCCACGGCCCGAGATGGAGAACACATCCTCAATCGGCATCAAAAACGGCTGATCCACCGGCCGCTCCGGAACCGGAATGTACTCGTCCATCGCCTCCATCAGCTTCAGCACCGACGGCACACCCAGCTCCGACTCATCCCCCTCCAGCGCCTTCAGCGCCGAACCCACCACCACCGGCGTCTCATCACCCGGAAACTCATACTTGTCCAAGAGCTCCCGCACCTCCATCTCCACCAACTCCAGGAGCTCCGGATCATCCACCATGTCCGCCTTGTTCAAAAACACCACAATGTGCGGCACCCCCACCTGACGCGCCAGCAAAATATGCTCCCGCGTCTGCGGCATCGGCCCATCCGCCGCCGACACCACCAAAATCGCACCATCCATCTGCGCCGCACCCGTGATCATGTTCTTCACATAATCCGCATGACCCGGACAGTCCACATGCGCATAGTGCCGCTTGTCCGTCTCATACTCCACGTGCGCCGTCGCAATCGTGATCCCACGCGCACGCTCCTCCGGCGCCGAATCAATCTGATCGTACGCCTTCACCTCCGCACCACCAAACTTCTCCGCCGACACCTTCGTCAAGGCCGCCGTCAGCGTCGTCTTCCCATGATCCACGTGACCAATCGTCCCCACATTCACATGCGGCTTCTTGCGCTCAAACTTCTCCTTGGCCATCGTCGCTCACCTCTTCCTCGTTCCGCCGTCTATCCCGCGAATCCACCCGACCAGCCACCTTTCGAAGACGCGCCCCCGGTCTCAGGAGGCCTCTTTGATGAGGGCCTCGGCGATGTTGCTCGGCACCTCGCTGTAGCGCGAGAACTCCATGGAGTAGTTGGCCCGCCCCTGGGTCATGGAGCGCAGATCCGTGGCGTAGCCAAACATCTCTGCCAACGGCACCTCCGCTCGGATCACCCGGCCCGCCGGGGCCTCGTCCATGCCCTGGATGAGACCGCGGCGCCGGTTCAGGTCGCCCATTACGTCGCCCATGTACTCCTCCGGGGTAACCACCTCCACCTTCATAATGGGCTCCAGCAGCACCGGGTCAGCCTTGCGCGCCCCTTCCTTGAAGGCCATGGAGCCGGCAATTTTGAAGGCCATCTCGCTGGAGTCCACCTCGTGGTAGGAGCCGTCGAACAAGGTAACTTTGACGTCCACCACCGGATACCCAGCGATGACGCCGTTCTCCATCTGCTCCTGGATCCCCTTGTCCACCGAGGGGATATACTCCTTGGGCACTACCCCACCGACGATGGCATTGACGAACTCGTAGCCCTTGCCCCGCTCCTGGGGCTCGATGCGGATCCAGACGTGCCCGTACTGGCCGCGGCCGCCGGTCTGGCGGACGAACTTGCCCTCCTGCTCCACCGTCTTGCGAATGGTCTCCCGATAGGCCACCTGGGGCTTGCCCACATTGGCCTCCACCTTGAACTCCCGGCGCAGACGGTCAACGATGATCTCCAGGTGCAGCTCACCCATCCCGGAGATGATGGTCTGCCCCGACTCCTCGTCGGTGTGCACGCGGAAGGAGGGGTCCTCCTGGGCCAGCTTCTGCAGGGCGATGCCCATCTTCTCCTGGTCGCCCTTGGTCTTGGGCTCCACGGCCACCGAGATCACCGGCTCCGGGAACTCCATGCGCTCGAGGATGATGACGTTGCTTGGGTCGCAGAGGGTGTCACCGGTGGTGACGTCCTTCAGGCCCACGCAGGCGGCGATGTCCCCCGCCCGGACCTCCTTGATCTCCTCCCGGTGGTTGGCGTGCATCTGCAGGAGGCGGCCGATGCGCTCCTTCTTGCCCTTGACCGGGTTGTAGACCACGTCCCCGGAGCTCAGAACCCCCGAATAGACGCGGATGTAGGTCAGGGTCCCCACGAAGGGGTCGGTGGCGATCTTGAAGGCCAGGGCGGAGAAGGGCTCGTCGTCGGAGGGGTGGCGCTCCGCTGGGGTGTGGGCCTCGTCATCCAAGGTGCCCTTCACGGCCGGGACGTCCACCGGGGAGGGCAGGTAGTCGATGACCGCATCCAGCATGGCCTGGACACCCTTGTTCTTGAAGGCCGACCCGCAGAGCACGGGCACGATCTCGTTGGCCAGGGTGCGCGCGCGCAGGCCCCGCTTGATCTCCTCGATACTGAGCTCGCCCTCCTCCAGGTACTTGTCCATCAGCTCCTCGGAGGACTCGGCCGCGGCCTCCAGGAGCTTCTCCCGCCACTGCTGGGCCTCTTCTTGCAACTCGGCAGGGATCTGCTTAGCCTCAAAACGGGTCCCCAGGGTCTCCTCGTCCCAGTAGATGGCCCGCATCCCCACCAGATCCACCACCCCCTGGAAGCCGTCCTCAGCCCCGATGGGAATCTGGACGGGCACGGGGAAGGCTCCGAGACGCTTGCGGATCTGCTCCACCACCCGGAAGAAGTTGGCTCCTACCCGGTCCATCTTGTTAACGAAAGCCAGGCGCGGCACGCCGTACTTGTTGGCCTGCCGCCAAACGGTCTCCGACTGGGGCTCCACCCCGCCCACCGCGCAAAAGACGGCACACGCCCCATCCAGGACCCGCAGGGAGCGCTCCACCTCGATCGTGAAATCCACGTGGCCCGGCGTGTCGATGATGTTGATGCGGTGCTGGGGATACTGGTTCTCCATCCCCGTCCAGTAGCAGGTGGTGGCGGCGGAGGTGATGGTGATCCCCCGCTCCTGCTCCTGCTCCATCCAGTCCATCACCGCGGCGCCATCGTGCACCTCGCCCAGCTTGTGGGAGACACCCGTGTAAAACAGGATCCGCTCGGTGGTCGTGGTCTTCCCGGCATCGATGTGGGCCATGATGCCGATGTTGCGGTAGCGCTCAATGGGGGTGGTGCGTGCCACGGCTGCCGGTCCTCAGGATGCTCTGCTCGCTTACCAGCGGTAGTGCGCGAAGGCCTTGTTGGCCTCGGCCATCCGATGCGTGTCCTCGCGCTTCTTCACAGCGGCGCCACGCTTCTCGGCGGCGTCCACGATCTCGCCGGCCAGGCGCAGCTGCATGGACTTCTCGCCCCGCCGTCGGGCAGCCTCCACCAGCCAGCGCATGGCCAAGGCCATCTGCCGAGCGGGGCGCACCTCCACCGGCACCTGGTAGGTCGCGCCGCCGACGCGCCGGGACTTGACCTCCACCAGGGGGCGGACGTTCTCCAGCGCCTCCTCCAGCAGGGCCAGGGGTTCCTTCTTCGCCCGCTGGCTGGCCCGCTCCAGGGCGCCGTAGACAATCCGCTCAGCCACGGACTTCTTGCCGTTGCGCATCACGGTGTTGATGAACTTCGCCAGGGTGGTGCTGCCGTACTTGGGATCCGGCAGGACCTCCCGTTTCGGGATCTCTCTCCTGCGCGCCATCGCTCCGTCGCCGCCTCAAACTCTCCGACCCGCCGGGCCTCCCGGCCCGGTCCTCAGGATTTGGGCCGCTTGGTCCCGTACTTGGATCGCCCCTGCCGCCGATTGGCCACCCCCGAGGCGTCCAGGCTGCCCCGCACCACGTGGTAGCGCACCCCGGGCAGGTCCTTGACGCGCCCCCCGCGGATGAGCACCACCGAGTGCTCCTGGAGGTTGTGCCCCTCGCCCCCGATATAGGTGGTGACCTCGTAGCCGTTGGTCAGCCGCACGCGGGCCACCTTCCGGAGGGCGGAATTGGGCTTCTTCGGGGTGGTGGTGTACACGCGGGTGCACACCCCCCGCTTCTGCGGGCACCCCTCCAGGGCCGGCACCTTGCTCTTCTCCCGCTTCCGGGTCCGCGGCTTCCGGACCAGCTGGTTAATGGTCGCCATCACTCGCTCCAGCCCAAAATGAGCGTAAGCGCCCGCCCTGAAAGGGTTTTTCCGCCAGCTGGCGGATCCACCCTATTCGGTGGAACGCTTACGAGAAAGCCAGGTGACAGACGGAAACGTATACCGCCCAAGAAAGATGCGGCATTCTATAGCCGCTCCCGTCACCTGTCAACACAGGCCCCCGGCGGGGGTCGCCGCCAGGGGCCCCTCCCACTGGCGCAGCGGGATCAGCTGTCGCCGATGTTGCTGAGCTCCTCCCGCAACCCCCGCTCCACCTCCTCGGGGGTGGGTCCCTGGGAGGCGGTGGCCGCCTCCTGCTCCCTCCGCCGGGCCTCCTCCCGCTTGCGCCGCCGCTCCTGGTGGTAGGCCAGCCCCGTGCCCGCCGGGATCAGGCGTCCCACGATGACGTTCTCCTTCAGGCCCCGGAGCTCGTCCACCTTGCCGGCCACCGCGGCCTCGGTGAGCACCCGGGTGGTCTCCTGGAAGGAGGCCGCCGAGATGAAGGACTCCGTGGCCAGGGAGGCCTTGGTGATGCCCAGCAGCAAGGGCGCCCAGGTGGCGGGCTGCTTGCCCCGGGCCACCATCTCCTCATTGACCTCCAGGAGCCGCGCCTTCTCCACCTGCTCGCCCTTGAGGAACTCCGTGTCCCCGGGCGAGACCACCTCCACCTTGCGCAGCATCTGGCGGATGATGACCTCAATGTGCTTGTCGTTGATCCGCACGCCCTGGAGCCGGTAGACCTCCTGCACCTCGTTCAGGATGTAGTTGGCCAGCTCCTCCACCCCAAGCAGCCGGAGGATGTCGTGGGGGTTGGGGTTGCCATCCACCACGACCTCGCCCTTCTCCACGTGCTCGCCCTCGAAGACCAGGATGCTGCGCCACTTGGGCACCAGCTCCTCGTGCTGGGTGCCGTCCGGTGCCGTGATAATCAGGCGCCGCTTGCCCTTGGTCTCCTTGCCGAAGCTTACGGTACCCGAGATCTCGGCCAGGATGGCCGGGTCCTTGGGTTTGCGAGCCTCGAACAGGTCGGCTACCCGGGGCAAGCCGCCGGTGATGTCCCGGGTCTTGGTGGTCTCCTGAGGGATACGGGCCAACACGTCGCCGCAGCTCACCTCGTCGCCGTCCCGCAGCGAGACGATGGCCCCTGGGGGTAGGTAGTAGACCGCGGGGATGCTGGTCCCCGCCAGGCATAGCTCCTGCCCCTGCTCGTCCACCAGCTTGATCATGGGCCGCATGTCCTTGGCCCCGGCGCTGCGGGTCTTCGGGTCGGTGACCACGTACATCTGCTGACCGGTGATCTCGTCGGTCTGGCTCTCGACGGTCACCCCCTCCACAAAGTCTTGGAAGCGCACCCGACCCGCCACCTCCGTGATGATGGGATGGGTGTGCGGATCCCAGTGGGCCACCTGCTGACCAGCCTCTACCGGCGCACCGTCATCTACCTTGATGATTGCCCCGTAACGGACCTTGTAGCGCTCACGCTCCAGGCCGCCTTCGTCCACCACGGCGATCTCGCCCGAGCGCGAGACCACCACGTTGCCCATGGTGTGCTTGACCGTCTTGAGGTTGTGGTAGCGGATGCGCCCGTTGGACTTGACCTCCACGCTGGAGGCCACCGCAGCCCGTGAGGCCGCCCCGCCGATGTGGAAGGTACGCATGGTAAGCTGCGTGCCCGGCTCGCCGATGGACTGGGCTGCGATCACCCCGATGGCCTCGCCGATGTTGACCTTGTGACCACGGGCCAGATCCCGCCCGTAGCACTGGGCGCAGACCCCGTAGCGGGTCTCGCAGGTAATGGGCGAGCGGACCTTGATCCGGTCGATCCCCATGGCCTCCAGGCGGTCCACCCAGCGCTCGTCCAGGAGGGTACCGGCCGGCACCGCGACCTCGTCCTCCCTGCCGGGATAAGGGACGTCCTCGGCCACCACCCGACCCAGGACGCGCTCGCGCAGGGGCTCGACCACGTCGCCGCCCTCGATGAGGGAACTCTTCACGATGCCCTGACTGGTGCCACAGTCCTCTTCGGTGATCACCAGGTCCTGGGCCACGTCCACCAGGCGCCGGGTGAGATAACCCGAGTTGGCCGTCTTGAGGGCGGTATCGGCCAGGCCCTTGCGCGCGCCGTGGGTGGAGATAAAGTACTGGAGCACGTCCAACCCCTCGCGGAAGTTGGCCGTGATAGGCGTCTCGATGATGGACCCATCCGGTTTGGCCATCAGGCCACGCATGCCCGCAAGCTGGCGGATCTGCGCGGCCGAGCCCCGCGCGCCCGAGTCGGCCATCATGAAGATGGAGTTGAAGGAGGGCTGGCGGACCTCCCGCCCATCCGGCAGCCGGACCACCTCCGTACCCAGCTCCTCCATCATGGCCTTAGCCACCTGCTCGTTGGTCCGGGACCAGATGTCCACCACCTTGTTGTAGCGCTCCCCCGCGGTCACCAGGCCCGCCGCGTGCTGCTCGTCGATCTGCTTCACCTCGCGCTCGGCCGCAGCGATGATCTCCGCCTTGGCCTTGGGAATGACCATGTCCTCCATGCCCACCGACACCCCGGAGCGCGTGGCATAATGGAACCCGGTGTACATGAGCTTGTCGGCGAAGATCACCGTCTCCTTCAGCCCCGCCGTACGGTAGCATGCATTGACGAGCTGGGAGATGGCCTTCTTGTTCATGTCTCGGTTGACCAGCTCGAAAGGCAGTCCCTCCGGCAGGAGATCCGCCAGCAGGGCCCGGCCCACGGTGGTCTCGACCAGTGAGACCCGCTCCTCCCGCTCACCGTCCTCCTTGAGCCGCACCTCGCGGATCCGCACCTTGATCCGCGCGTGGAGGTCCACGGCTCCGCTCTCGTAGGCCCGGTGCACCTCATCCACCCCGGCGAAGACCTTGCCGGTGCCCTTGGCGCCGGCGCGCTCCCGGGTCATGTAGTACAGCCCTAGCACCACGTCCTGCGTGGGCACGATGATGGGGTCGCCGTTGGCGGGCGAGAGCACGTTGTTGGTGGACATCATCAGGGCCCGGGCCTCGATCTGCGCCTCCAGCGACAGCGGCACGTGCACCGCCATCTGGTCCCCGTCGAAGTCCGCGTTGTAGGCCGTGCACACCAGGGGATGGAGCTGGATGGCCTTGCCCTCGATGAGCACCGGCTCGAAGGCCTGGATCCCCAGGCGGTGCAGCGTGGGGGCCCGGTTCAGCAGCACCGGGTGCTCCCGGATCACCTCCTCCAGGATGTCCCAGACCTCCGGCACCTGGTTCTCCACCAAGCGCTTGGCCGCCTTGATGGTAGCCGCCAACCCCCTGCGCTGCAGCTTGGAGAAGATGAAGGGCTTGAACAGCTCCAGAGCCATGGTCTTGGGCAGCCCGCACTGGTGCAGCTTCAGGGTTGGGCCCACCACGATCACTGACCGCCCGGAGTAGTCCACACGCTTGCCCAGCAGGTTCTGCCGGAACCGGCCCTGCTTGCCCTTGATCATGTCCGCCAGCGACTTGAGCGGGCGACGGTTGGTGCCCGTGATGGCCTTGCCACGACGCCCGTTGTCCAGCAGGGCATCCACGGCCTCCTGGAGCATGCGCTTTTCGTTGCGGACAATGATGTCAGGCGCGTTGAGATCCAGCAGACGCTTGAGCCGGTTGTTGCGATTGATCACCCGCCGGTAGAGGTCGTTGAGATCAGAAGTGGCAAAGCGCCCGCCGTCCAACGGCACCAGTGGCCGCAGATCAGGCGGCAGGACCGGCAGCCTGGTGAGAACCATCCACTCCGGGCGATTCCCCGAGCGGAGGAATGCCTCCATGAGCTTGAGGCGTTTGGCCAGCTTTTTGACGCGCGTCTCCGAGCCCGTGCTCGCGATCTCTGCCCGCAGCTTGTCCACTTCGGCCTTGAGATCCAGGCTGGCCAGCAAGGCGTGAATGGCCTCGGCGCCCATACGGGCGTCGAACTCATCTCCATACTCCTCGATGGCCTCCAGGTACTGCTCGTCGGTCAGGAGCTGGCCTCGCTCCAGCTTGGTCAACCCCGGGTCGATGACCACGAAGCTCTCGAAGTAGAGCACCCGCTCGATGTCGCGCAAGGTCATGTCCAACAGCAGACCCATGCGCGACGGCAGGGACTTCAGGAACCAGATGTGCGCCACCGGGCTGGCCAGTTCGATATGCCCCATGCGCTCGCGGCGCACGCGGGCCAGGGTAACCTCCACACCACACTTTTCGCACCTGACGCCCCGGTGCTTAAGGCGCTTGTACTTGCCACAGAGACACTCGTAGTCCTTCACCGGACCGAAGATCTTGGCGCAGAACAGCCCGTCCCGCTCCGGCTTGAAGGTCCGGTAGTTGATGGTCTCCGGCTTCTTGACCTCGCCGTAGGACCAGGTCCTGATCTTTTCCGGCGAGGCGAGCCCGATGCGGATAGCATCGAACTCCTCCGCCTGGCTCTGCTGCTTAATCATGTTCAACAGGTCCTTCATCTGACCGTACCTCATGTGGGTGGCTGCCCAGCCCTCAACGCTGCTTCAGCTCGATGTCAATGGCCAGCGCCTTGATCTCCTTGACCAGGACGTTGAAGGACTCCGGCATCCCGGCTTCCATGGTGTGGTTGCCGTCCACGATGTTCTTGTACATCTTGGTACGTCCCTGCACATCGTCGGACTTGACGGTAAGCATCTCCTGCAGAGTATAGGCCGCCCCGTAAGCCTCCAGCGCCCACACCTCCATCTCGCCGAAGCGCTGACCGCCGAACTGTGCCTTGCCTCCAAGGGGCTGCTGCGTTACCAGGCTGTACGGCCCGGTGGAGCGAGCGTGGACCTTGTCGTCCACCAGATGGTTGAGCTTCAGCATATACATGTAGCCCACGGTGACCGGCCGGTCGAAAGGATCACCCGTGCGCCCGTCGTACAGGATGGTCTGCCCATTCTCTGGCAGGCCCGCCAAGCGCAGCATGCCCTTGATCTCGTCCTCGCGCGCACCGTCGAAGACCGGCGTGGCCATGGGGACGCCGCGGCGGAGGTTCTCGGCGAGCTCCAGGATCTCCTCGTCGGTGAGCGCCTCCAGATCCTCCTTCCTGCCGCTGCCGTTGTAGATCCTGTCCAGAAAGGCACGGATCTCCCCCACCTTGCGCTGCGCATCCAGCATCTCGCCGATCTTGCGCCCCAGCCCCTTCGCGGCCCATCCGAGGTGGGTCTCGAGCACCTGCCCGACGTTCATGCGCGAGGGCACCCCAAGGGGGTTGAGCACGATGTCCACCGGCGTGCCGTCGGCCATGTAGGGCATGTCCTCCGTAGGCACGATCATGGAGATCACGCCCTTGTTGCCGTGGCGCCCTGCCATCTTGTCGCCGGGCTGGATACGCCGCTTGACCGCCAGGTAGACCTTGACCATCTTGAGCACACCCGGGGCCAGGTCATCCCCCGCGGCGATCTTCGCCCTCTTCTCCTCCAGCTTGCGGTCGAACTCCTGGCGCAACGCCTCCAGCTGCCTACCGAGCTGCTCGAGCTGAGCGTTGGCCTCCTCATTCTTGAGGCGAATCTCGGTCCATTTCTCGCGCGGTAGCTCCTCCAGATAGGCCTTGGTGATCTTGGCTCCGGCCTTTAGGCGCTTCGGCCCTCCGGCAGCGGTCCGTCCTAGCAACAGGCGCTCCATCCGATGGTAGACGTCCTCCTCCAGGATCCGGTGCTGGTCTTGCAGGTCCTTCTTGAAGCGCTCCAGCTCCTCCTGCTCGATGGCCTTGGCGCGGGCGTCCTTCTCCACCCCGTCCCGGGTGAAGACCTGGACGTCGATCACCGTCCCGTTCATGCCGGAGGGCACGCGCATGGAGGTGTCCTTCACGTCGGAAGCCTTCTCCCCGAAGATGGCCCGCAGGAGCTTCTCCTCAGGCGTGAGCTGGGTCTCGCCCTTGGGCGTGACCTTGCCCACCAGGATGTCACCGGGGCCCACCTCCGCCCCGATGTAGACGATGCCCGACTCATCCAGCTTGGACAGGGCCGCCTCGCCCACGTTAGGGATGTCCGCCGTGATCTCCTCCGGGCCCAGCTTGGTGTCGCGGGCCACGCAGGTCAGCTCCTCGATGTGAATGGAGGTGAAGCGGTCCTCCTGGACCACGCGCTCGGAGATGAGGATGGAGTCCTCGAAGTTGTAGCCGTTCCACGGCATGAAGGCCACGAGCACATTCTGGCCCAAGGCCAGCTCTCCCATGTCGGTGGAGGCGCCGTCGGCCAGCACGTCTCCACGGGCGATGACGTCCCCCGGCTTGACCAGCGGCCGCTGGTTGATACAGGTGTTCTGGTTGGAACGGGTGTACTTGATCAAGTTGTAGATGTCCACGCCTGGCTCGCCTGCCTCAGTCTCCTCCTCGTGAACGCGCACCACGATCCTGGAGGCGTCCACTGAATCGACCACTCCGCCGCGGCGAGCGATCACCGTGGTACCGGAATCCCGCGCCACCACCCGCTCCATGCCGGTGCCCACCAAGGGCTTCTCCGCCCGGAGCGTGGGCACAGCCTGACGTTGCATGTTAGAGCCCATGAGGGCCCGGTTGGCGTCATCGTGCTCGAGGAACGGGATCAGGGAGGCCGCCACCGAGACGATCTGCTTGGGCGAGACATCCATGTAGTCCACCCGCTCGGGGCTAACCATGGTGAACTCGTTCTGGTGCCGGCAGGAGACCAGCTCGTCCACCAGCCGCCCCTCCTCATCCAAACTGGCGTTGGCCTGGGCGATGACGTACTGCCCCTCCTCGATGGCCGAGAGGTAATGGATCTCGTCCGTCACCTTCCCGTTCACCACCTTACGGTACGGGGTCTCCAGGAAGCCGTACCGGTTGGTCCGGGCATAGACAGCCAGGGAGTTGATCAGACCGATGTTGGGACCCTCCGGGGTCTCGATGGGACAGACCCGCCCGTAGTGGGTGGGGTGCACGTCGCGCACCTCGAAGCCGGCCCGCTCCCGGGTGAGCCCCCCCGGCCCCAGGGCCGAGACCCGCCGCTTGTGGGTAACCTCCGAGAGCGGGTTGTTCTGGTCCATGAACTGGGAGAGCTGGCTGGAGCCAAAGAACTCCTTGATGGCCGCCGAGACGGGCTTGGCGTTGATGAGCTCGTGGGGCATCAGGCCCTCGGTCTCCGCCAAGGAGAGCCGCTCCTTGACAGCACGCTCGACCCGCACCAAGCCGATGCGGAACTGGTTCTCCACCATCTCGCCTACGCTGCGCACCCGGCGGTTGCCCAGGTGGTCAATGTCGTCCACCTTGTCACGGCCGTCCTTGATGTCGATGAGGGTGCGCAGGACGTCCACGATATCCGAGGTATCCCCTAACCGCTCATAGAGCCGGCGTGACTCCTCGTCCTCGCGGGCGCTGAAGTACTTGCCATCGTAGAGGATACCCGGACCCTCGATGTCTTCGCGGCCCACGCGGCGGTTGAACTTCATCCTTCCCACCGCCGAGAGGTCGTACCGCGCCGGGTTGAAGAAGAGGTTATGGAACAGCGTCTGAGCGGCCTCCTTGGCCGGAGGCTCGCCCGGGCGCATCATGCGGTAGATCTCTACCTGCGCCTCAAGCTCGGTGCGAGTGGGGTCCTGCCGCAAGGTCTGGGAGATGTAGGCCCCTCGGTCCAGCTCGTTGGTATGGATCAGCTCGATGCGACGCACTCCCTCTTGCTGGAGCCGCTCGATGAGCTCCAGGGTGAGCTCGTCATTGGCCCGCGCCAGGATCTCGCCGGTGGCCTCGTCCACCACGTCCTTGGCCAGGACCTTGCCCACCAGATAATCCGGGGGCACGGTCAGGGTCTTGATGCCCGCGCGCTCGAGCTCACGAACGTGCCGGGCCATGATCCGCCGGCCGGCCTCCACCACGACCTTGCCCTTGACCTTGATGTCAAAGGTGGCCGTCTCCCCCTGGAGGCGCTGCGGCACCAGGTCCAGCTTGATGCCGCCCTTCTCGAACCGGACCACATTGGTCTCGAAGAACAGCCCTAGGATTTCCTCGGTGGTGTAGCCCAGGGCCCGCAGGAGCATGGTGGCCGGCAGCTTGCGGCGCCGGTCGATGCGCACGTAGACCAGGTCGTTGGGATCGAACTCGAAGTCCAGCCAGGAGCCCCGGTAGGGGATCACCCGTGCGGAGAAAAGCAGCTTGCCTGAGGAATGGGTCTTGCCCTTGTCGTGCTCGAAGAACACCCCGGGGGAACGGTGGAGCTGGGAGACTACCACACGCTCGGTTCCATTGATGATAAAGGTGCCGTGCTCGGTCATCAGGGGGATCTCCCCCATGTAGACCTCCTGCTCCTTGATGTCCTTCACCGCCCCGGGACCGGCCTCCTTGTCATAGACCACCAGGCGCACCTTGACCCGCAAGGGCGCAGCATAGGTCATACCCCGAAGCTGGCACTCGCGCACGTCGAAGGCAGGCTCACCCAACCGGTAGCTGACATACTCCAGCACGGCGTTGCCCGAGTAGCTGGAGATGGGGAAGACCGACTTCAAGGCCGCATGTAGCCCCTGCTCCTTGCGCTCCTCAGGCGGCACGTCCGCCTGGAGAAAGCTTCGGTAGGAGTCCACCTGGATGGACAGCAGATACGGCACCTCTAGCACGCTGGGCCGCTTGCCGAAATCCTTGCGAATGCACTTCTTCTCGGTGAAGGAATACGCCATCTGCTAGCTTCCTCAGGTATGCTTGCTAGGATACGGGCTAGGTCGTCCGGCAACCGCGGATCACTCGGGCCTCCAGCGACGGAAGGCCGGCAGCCTGAAGCTACCAGCCCCTGCCCGAGTCTCCGGCCTAGGCCGGCCCCCCGCCGAGCGGGGGGCCGATGCCCAGCGGGTGCGCCCGCGCCCCCTTACTTCAGCTCCACGGAGGCCCCGGCCTCCTCCAGCTGCTTCTTGATCTGCTCCGCCTCGTCCTTGGAAACCCCCTCCTTGACGGTGGAAGGGACCCCCTCCACCAGCTCCTTGGCCTCCTTCAGGCCCAGGCCGGTGATGGCGCGCACGGCCTTGATGACGGCGACCTTATTGGAGCCGAAGCTGGTCATGACCACATCGAACTCCGTCTTCTCCTCGGCCTGCTCAGCTGGGGCCGCAGCGCCCGCCGCCGGCGCCGCGGCTACCGCCACCGCGGCTGCGGAGACGCCAAACTTCTCCTCCATCGCGTTGATGAGGTCCACAATCTCCATCACCGTCATGTTGGAGATGGCCTCTAAAATCTCTTCTTTGGCAACCGCCATGGTCCTGTCTCCTCTCTACTGGTACTCCGATGCCAGGGTCCCTTGGTGCCTCGCGCCGATGCGCCTCAGGCCGCCTGCTTCTGGTCCCGCACCGCGGCCACGGTGCGCACCAACTTGTCCACAGGGGCCTTGAGGGTCCGAGCCAGCTTCTCCACCGGCGCCCTCATCACCGCCAGGAGACGGGCCAAGGCCTCCTCCCGCGTCGGCAGGGTGGCCAAGGCCTCAAGGTCCTGGGGGGTGAGAAGGCGCTCCGGGAGGGCCACCGCTCGCACCACGATCTGCTCGTGGTCCTTGGCGAAGTCCCGGATGATCCGCGCCGCGGCCCCGGGCTCCTCCCTGGAGAAGGCCAGCATCAGCGGACCGCCGAGGCTCTCGCGCAGGCAGGCGTAGCCGGTGCCCTCCAAGGCCCGCCGGGCCAGCGTGTTCTTCACCACCTTGAGGTACACCCCAGCCCGCCGCGCCGCGGCCCTGAGCTCGGTCATCTCGGCCACGGTCAGGCCCCGGTACTCCACGGCGACGGCCGACTGCGCCTGGCGCGCCACCTCCGCCACCTCGGCAACGATGGCCTCCTTTTGCTCTCTCGTTAGCACGCTGCACCTCCGAACGAAGGGCCGCCCTCGAGAGGGCCGGCCTCACACCGCCTCGCAGGCGGCTCCTCGGCGGCGACCGTCGCCCGTCTTCCCCGGCTCGGGCCCCGCCGTCTGCGCAGGCCCCCCGCCGCAGGGCGGGGATTTAAGCGCTCGCACCTGCGGTCTCGGACGGCATGCCCCCTCCCCGCTACCCGGAGGGAAGGAGACAGGCCAGCCTTCCGGCGCCGTTCAGACCAAGGCGCCGTGGTCCACGGGCACCCCCGGCCCCATGGTGGTGGAGAGGGTGACCCGCTTGATGTACGCCCCCTTAGCCGCCGCGGGCTTGGCTCGCATGAGGCTGGCCAAGAGGGCCTCCAGGTTCTCACGCAAGGCCGGCACCTCGAAGCTGGCCTTGCCGATGGGGCAGTGCACGATACCCGCCCGATCGGTGCGGTAGCGCACCTGACCGGCCTTGGCGTTGCGCACCGCGACCTCGACGTCGGTGGTCACCGTGCCTACCTTGGGATTGGGCATCAGGCCCCGGGGGCCGAGAATCTGCCCGAGTTGCCCCACCACGCGCATGGCATCGGGCGTGGCGATGACCACGTCGAAGTCGATCTGTCCGGCCCTGACCCGCTCGGCCAGGTCCTCCATGCCCACCAAGTCCGCGCCAGCAGCCCGGGCCCTCTCGGCGTTGGCCCCCTGGGTGAAGACGGCCACCCGCACCTGCTTACCCGTGCCGTGGGGCAGGACCACCGAGCTGCGCACCACCTGATCGGACTTGCGGGGATCCACCCCCAGGTTCACCGCTGCCTCCACGGTCTCGTCGAAACGGGCCAGGGCGCACTCCTTGAGCAAGGCCAGGGCCTCGTCCACGGGGTATACCTTGCCCGGCTCCACCTTGGAGCGGATCAGCCGCATGCGCTTGGACAGCCGCGCCATCTTACAGGCCCTCCACATTGAGGCCCATGCTCCGGGCGCTGCCGGCGATGGTGCGCACCGCCGCCTCCATGTCCGAGGCGGTGAGATCGGGCATCTTGGTCCGGGCGATCTCCTCGAGCTGCTCCCGGGTGACGGTACCCACCTTGTCGCTGTTGGGCCGGCTGGAGCCCTTCTCGATGCCCGCGGCCTTCTTCAGGAGCACCGAGGCCGGCGGGGTCTTGGTCACGAAGGTGAAGCTGCGGTCCGAGTAGACCGTGATCACCACCGGGATCGGCAGCCCTGGCTCCAGGTTCTGCGTCTGGGCGTTGAAGGCCTTGCAGAACTCCATGATGTTGACGCCGTGCTGGCCCAGCGCCGGCCCCACAGGGGGGCTAGGGTTGGCCTGCCCAGCCTTGACCTGCAGCTTGACGTACGCCTGTACCTTCTTGGCCATCGCTCCTTACGCTCCTCGTCGCGGGTGCTGTCGCCTCGCGGCTCCCCACTCTCCCGAGCTCAGACCTTCTCCACCTGGCCAAACTCCAGCTCCACCGGGGTAGAGCGGCCGAAGATGGTCACTGAGACTCGGAGCCGGTTCTTGTCGTAGTTGACCTCCTCCACCGTGCCGTTGAAGTCGGCGAAGGGACCCTCCGTGACCCGCACCACCTCACCCGGCTCGAAGAGGATCTTAGGCCTGGGCTTCTCGGTCCCCTCACGGATACGGTCCAGGATGCGCTGTGCCTCCTGCTCGCTGATTGGAGCCGGCCGGGCCCCGGATCCACCGATGAAGCCCATCACCTTCGGCACGTCCTTGACCAGATGCCAGGTCTCGTCGTTCATCTCCATCTGCACGAGGACGTAGCCCGGGAAGAACTTACGGTCGCTCTTGCGCTTCTTGTTGCCCCGGATCTCTACCACCTCCTCGGTGGGGATGAGAATCTCTCCGAACTGGTCCTCCATCCCTCGGAGCCTGATGCGCTCCTTCAGGGAGCGCACCACCTGATTCTCGAAGCCGGAGTAGACATGCACCACGTACCAGCGCTTGGCCACGGCCTCAGCCCCCCTGCCCGGTGAAGAGCTTCACGCCCCAAAGCAGCAACGCGTCCACCATCCACAGGAACACGGCCAGCAAGGTCACCATGGCCATCACCACCAAGGTCGTCTGCACGGTCTCTCGACCGGTGGGCCAAACCACCTTGCGGACCTCGAGCTGGGCCTCGTGGAAAAAGGTCAGGGCCCGGCGCCCGGCCTCCGTGGTCAGGGCCACACCCAAGGCCACACCGCCCACCACCAGCAGGCCCAGCACCCTCAGCAGCAGGGAGTACCGCTCGTAGTGGTAGAAGCCGTAGATGCCGCCGCCCAGCAGGAGGACGGCTACCACCCACTTCAGCCTGTCCGCCATCCGCGTCGCCTGAAAGAAAAATGGCAGGCCAGGAGGGAATCGAACCCCCAACCTGCGGTTTTGGAGACCGCCGCTCTGCCGATTGAGCTACTGGCCTATGGGTGCGCCCACTGGGGCCCGCGCCCCCACGGGACGCTCACTCAATGATCTTGGTGACGACGCCGGCGCCCACCGTGCGACCACCCTCGCGAATGGCGAAGCGCAAACCCTCCTCCATCGCAATCGGCGCAATCAGCGACACCGTCATCGACACATTGTCCCCAGGCATCACCATCTCCACCC
>WFXX01000327.1 GCA_015490395.1 Gammaproteobacteria bacterium
CCCGGCGCCGGCGGCGCCGGCGGCGCCGCCGGACACGGCGCGGCGGCGAGGCGGGCCCCTCCCCCGCGGCCTCCTCCTCGGCCTCTACCCCGGCCGGGGGTTGAGCTGCGGTGGCTCGGGATCTGGACCGGATGCCCACGCGGGAGGCCCTGGCGGCCGCGGCCCGGGATTTCCATGCCCGCGGCTGGATGGCCGGCACCGCAGGCAACCTCTCCGCCCGCGAGCCCGGTGACCGGCGCGCCTTCTGGATCACAGCCAGCGGCCGGCCCAAGGGACGGCTGGGGCCGGAGGACTTGGTGCGGGTGCAGGTAGCGGACGGGGCCGTGGTGGAGCGCCTGGATCCCGAGGCCCGCCCCTCCGCGGAGACCGCCATCCATCGGGCCGTCTACGCCGCCCTGCCCCAGGTGGGGGCTTGCTTCCACGTGCACACCGTGGAGGCCTGTTTGGCCTCTTGGGCCGCCCGCGGGCCCGAGCTCCCGCTCCCGCCCCTGGAGATGCTCAAGGGGCTGGGGATCATGGAGGAGCACCCCGAGGTAGGTCTGCCCCTGTTCGAGAACCGGGCCGACGTGGAGGCCCTGGCTAGAGATGTGGCCGCACGGCTGCAGCGAGAGCCGCCCCGCCTCCCGGCACTCCTCATCCGGCGGCACGGGCTCACCGTCTGGGGCGCCAGCCCCCAGGAGGCCTACAACCGGGTGGAGCTGCTGGCCTTCATCCTCGAGTACCTGACCCGGGGCGGGCGCTGAGGCGCGTGGCCATCGGCCGCTCGGCCCCGGCCGCAGGGCCCTCTGTAGCGGGGGCCTCCTGAGGGGCGTCCATGGCGCACCGGAAGCCTACGTCCAGCATCCGGGCCCCGGGGTCCAGATAGAAGCGATAGGCCCCGCGCTGGAACTCGCGTAAGGCGTAGTGGCCCTCCCGTCCCCAGGCCGCGCCGCGGATGACCTTGTAACGCTTCCCGAAGGCTTCGCTGCGGTAGTCGCTGCCCGGATAGGGCAGGTACCAGTCTTGCACCCACTCCGAGACGTTGCCCGCCATGTCGTAGACACCATAGGGGGAGCGGTCCTTCTCATAGGAGCCCACCGGGGCCACCCCGTCCGGCCAGGACTCCTCCCCGGTGTTGCTGGCATGGGCCAGCCAGCGGTTCCCCCACGGATACTCCTGCCCGTGGGGGCCCCGGGCGGCTTTCTCCCACTCGGCCTCGGTGGGCAGCCGCTTACCGGCCCAGGCGCAGTAGTCGTGCGCCTCCTGCCAGGTGACCTCGGTCACCGGCTCCCGGTCCATACGGGCCAAGTGCCGCTCGATGCGCGCGAGCAGCTCGTCCCGAGCCAGACGACGGGTATCCACGTCCTCCCGGAAGACGTAGGCCACCAGGCGGCGCAGCCGCTCCAGGTCCAGCTCCCGGAGCCGGTCCCGCCGCAGGGCCAGCAGGTAGCCGTTGCGGGCCCAGTGGGGCGGGGGCGGCCGGCCGGTGGCGGCCACGAACCGGGCGTACTGGGCGTTGGTGACCTCGTAGCGGTCGATGTAATAGGCGGGCAGCTCCACCACGTGGCGGGGGTGCTCGTCCAGAAAAAGGGGCTTGATCATGCCCATGCCGACCTGCTGGTCCGGGGTGGGCCGGCGGTCGCTCCCCATCACGAAGGGTCCTGCCGGCACGAGCACCATGCCGGGCGGAGGGGCGGCCTGGACGGCTCCCCCCAGCAGGGCGGCTCCCCCCAGCAGGAGGCCCAGGGCCAAGCCCATGGGATGGCTTCGGGCCTGCGGCCCGCGCCCAAGGTGCCTCCAGCGGGCAAGCCCCTCGGCGGCCTCCATGGTGGCCCCTCCCTCGGTGGTCCTGCCAACGGCTGAGCGCCGTGCTCGGACTTTACATAGCGCGCCTGGGCGGCGGGCGCAAGGGAGGCTCGACCTTTCTTGACACCCCCCAGGGGGCGTGGCATAAAGCGCCATCGGGCCTCAGCAGGCCTGTCTCGAGAAGAGGGAGCATGGGGGAGGGCGTGCTGCCTTCATCAGAGGGGTACGGCGGGCCTCCACCCTGTTGCGAGCCCGAGGCGCGGCAGGCCGGGCCTCGGGCTGGACATGGGAAGCCACAAACAAAGGAGAAGGCGACATGAAAGCACGTTGGTTGACCGTTTCCGCCGCGGCCGTGGCCCTGTTCGGCGCAAGCCAGGCCTTCGCGGCCGAGATGCCGCCGCTGGCCAAGAAGAGCGGCTGCACCGCCTGCCATGCCATCGACCACAAGGTGGTGGGCCCGGCCTGGATGGACGTGTCCAAGCGCTACGCAGGCGATGCCGGCGCCAAGGACAAGCTGGTGAACAGGGTCAAGACCGGCGGCAAGGGCAACTGGACGGAGGTCACCGGCGGCGTGCCCATGCCTCCGTACTCGCCGCGGGTCTCCGACGGCGACATCGCCGAGCTGGTGGACTTCATCCTGGGCCTGGCCAAGTAAGGCCCGAGGCGACGACACAGGGGCCGGTCCGGGGGGACCGGCCCCTGTTCTTTATGAGCCTCGCCCCCGCGGGCTAGGAGCGCGGGCGCCTTCTGTCCGCTTATAATCGCCGCCTCCACGGCCCCGCGGTCTCCGCTCGAGCATGACGGCAGTGACGCAGCCCCCCGCCACCTTCCAGGATCTGGTGCTGGCCCTGCAGGCCTACTGGGCTGGGCAGGGCTGCGTGCTGCTCCAGCCCTACGACAAGGAGGTGGGCGCCGGCACTTTCCATCCCGGCACCTTCCTGCGTGCCGTGGGCCCGGAGCCCTGGCGCGCCGCCTACGTGCAGCCCTCCCGGCGGCCCACCGACGGCCGCTACGGCGACAACCCCAACCGCCTGCAGCACTACTACCAGTTCCAGGTGGTGCTCAAGCCCTCGCCCCCGGACATCCAGGAGCTGTACCTGGCGTCCCTAAGGCATCTGGGGATCGATCCCCTGGTGCACGACGTGCGCTTCGTGGAGGACAACTGGGAGTCGCCCACGCTGGGGGCCTGGGGCCTGGGCTGGGAGGTGTGGCTCAACGGCATGGAGGTGACCCAGTTCACCTATTTCCAGCAGGTGGGGGGGCTGGAGTGCCGGCCGGTGATGGGTGAGATCACCTATGGCCTGGAGCGCATCGCCATGTACCTGCAGGGGGTGGAGAGCGTCTACGAGCTGCTCTGGGCCGAGGGCCCCCAGGGGCGTGTCACCTACGGGGACGTGTTTCATCAGAACGAGGTGGAGCAGTCGGCCTACAACTTCGAGCAGGCGGACGTGCCCGCCCTGCGGGAGGCCTTCGAGACCTGCGAGCGGGAGTGCCGCCGCCTGGTGGAGGCGGGCCTGCCCCTGCCGGCGTACGACCAGGTGCTGGGGGCCTCCCACGCCTTCAACCTGCTCGATGCCCGCCGGGCCCTGTCGGTGACCGAGCGGCAGCGCTTCATCCTCCGGGTGCGGGCCCTGGCCCGGGCGGTGGCCGAGGCCTACCTGGCCCGCCGGGAGGCCCTGGGCTTCCCCCTCCTGGCCCGGGAGGGGGCGGCGGACGGAGGAGGCGGCCGTGGCTGAGCGGGACCTGCTCCTGGAGGTGGGCACCGAGGAGCTGCCCCCCAAGGCCCTGCGGCGGTTGCGGGATGCCCTGGCCGGGGCCCTGGTCCGGGGACTGGAGGAGGCCTGCCTGGCCCACGGGGCGGTGCGCCCCTTCGCTTCCCCCCGTCGCCTGGCGGTGCTGGTGGAGGCGGTGGCCGAGCGTCAGCCCGACCGGGAGGAGCTGCGCCGGGGCCCGGCCCTGAAGGCCGCCTTCGACGCCCAGGGCCGTCCCACCCGGGCGGCGGAGGGCTTCGCCCGCTCCTGCGGGGTGCCGGTGGAGGCCCTGGAGCGGCTGGAGACGGAGAAGGGGGCCTGGCTGGCCCACCGGCGGGTGCTGCCGGGGCGGGCGGCCCGGGAGCTGCTGCCGGAGCTGGCGGCCCGGGCCCTGGAGGCCCTCCCCGTCTCCCGGCCCATGCGCTGGGGGGACCTGGAGGAGCGCTTCGTGCGCCCGGTGCACTGGCTGGTGCTCCTCCACGGCGAGGAGGCCCTGCCCCTGGAGCGCTTCGGGGTGCGGGCCTCCCGGGAGACCCGTGGCCACCGCTTCCACCACCCGGGCCCCATCCGCCTGGCCGAGCCGTCGGTCTACGAGGCCCTGCTGGAGACCGAGGGCCGGGTGCTGGCGGACCTGGACCGGCGCCTGGCCGCGGTGCGGGGCCAGGTGGAGGAGGCCGCCGCCGCCGCGGGGGGTCGGGCCGAGCCGGACCCCGCCCTCCTGGAGGAGGTGGCGGCCCTGGTGGAATGGCCGGTGGCCCTGGCCGGGGCCTTCGAGGCCCGGTACCTGGAGCTGCCCGAGGAGGTGCTGGTGAGCGTGCTCCAGGTCCACCAGCGCTGCTTCCCGGTGCGCGGGGCCGACGGCCGGCTGCTGCCCCGCTTCGTGGCCGTGGCCAACATCGAGAGCCGGGACCCGGCGCTGGTGCGCGCCGGCAACGAGCGGGTGATCCGCCCCCGCCTGGCCGATGCGGCCTTCTTCTGGGAGGTGGACCGGCGCCAGGGCCTCGAGGCCCGCCTCCCGGCCCTGGCGGAGGTGGTCTTCGAGGAGCGCCTGGGGAGCCTGCGGGACAAGAGCGAGCGCCTCCAGGGCCTGGCCGCCGAGGTGGCCGCCCGCCTGGGGGGCGACCCGGCGCTGGCCCGCCGGGCGGCCCGTCTGGCCAAGTGCGACCTGCTCACCGAGATGGTGGGGGAGTTCCCCGAGCTCCAGGGGGTCATGGGGCGGCACTACGCCCTGGCCGAGGGCCTGCCCGAGGAGCTGGCCTGGGCCCTGGAGGAGCAGTACCTGCCCCGCCAGGCCGGCGACCGGCTGCCGCGCACCCCCACCGGGCAGGCCCTGGCGGTGGCCGACCGGCTGGATACCCTGGTGGGCATCTTCGCCGTGGGGCTGGCCCCCACGGGGGAGAAGGACCCCTACGGGCTGCGCCGGGCCGCCCTGGGCCTGCTGCGCATCCTCATCGAGGGGGAGCGGGACCTGGAGCTCGCGGGGCTGCTGGAGCTGGCGGCCCGGGGCTACGCCGAGGGCCCCGGCGCCCGGCCCGCCGTGCCGGCGGGGCAGGCGGTGGAGCCGGTGCTGGATTTCGTGCTGGAGCGCCTGCGGGCCTACTACCTGGACCGGGGGGTGGCCCCGGAG
>WFXX01000328.1 GCA_015490395.1 Gammaproteobacteria bacterium
GGGCCACCTCGCCGGGGCCGGCCAGGGGGCCGGGATGGTGGAGGCGGGGGAGGCGCACCTCAGCCGGCGGTGGCCCGCTCGATGCCCGCCGCCGTCACCCGGCCCAGGAGGGCGATCTCCTCCTCGGTGATCACATAGGGCGGCATCCAGTAGACCACGTTCCCGAGGGGCCGGAGCAGCACCCCCTCGCGCAGGCCGTGCTCGTAGACCCGCAGCCCGCGCCGCTCCTGCCAGGGGTAGGGCTCGCGGCGGGCCTTGTCCCGGACCAGCTCGATGGCCAGGATCATCCCCGTCTGGCGCACCTCGCCCACGTGGGGGTGCTCTGCCAAGGGGGCGGCGGCCTCGGCCATGCGCGCGGCGAGGCCCCGGTTGCGCTCCAGCACCGGCTCGGTCTCGAACAGCTCCAGGGTGGCCAGGGCCGCGGCGCAGCCGAGCGGATTGCCCGTGTAGCTGTGCGAGTGCAGGAAGGCCCGCAGGGTCTCGTAGTCGTCGTAGAAGGCCTGGTAGACCTCCTCGGTGGTGAGCACCGCGGCAAGCGGCAGGTAGCCGCCGGTGAGCCCCTTGGACAGGCACAGGAAGTCAGGGGCGATGCCGGCCTGCTCGCAGGCGAAGAGGGTCCCCGTGCGGCCGAAGCCCACGGCGATCTCGTCGGCGATGAGATGCACGCCGAAGCGGTCACAGGCCTCGCGCAGCAGGCGTAGGTAGGAGGGGGGATACATGCGCATGTGGCCCGCGCACTGGACCAGCGGCTCGACGATCACGGCGCACACCTTACCGGCATGCCGCTCCAGCGCTGCCTCCATGTGGGCGAACATGCGCCGGGCGTGGGCGTCCCACTCGGCGCGCGGCAGCCCGAAGCAGTCGGGCGAGGGGACCGTGACGGGACGCATGAGCAGCGGCTCGTAGGTCTCCTTGTAGAGGGCCACGTCACCCACCGCCAGGGCCCCCAGGGTCTCGCCGTGATAGCTGTTGCTGAGGTTGACGAAGCGGTCGCGTTGCTCGCCGCGGTTGCGCCAGTAGTGGAAGCTCATCTTGAGGGCCACCTCCACCGCCGAGGAACCGTTGTCGGCATAGAAGCAGCGGCTCAGCCCCTCCGGGGCCAGAGCGGTGAGGCGCTCGGCCAGGCGCACCGCCGGCTCGTGGGTGAAGCCGGCCAGGAGCACGTGCTCCAGCTCCCTGGCCTGGCGGGCCACGGCCTCGCTGATGCGAGGGTGGGCGTGGCCGAAGAGGTTCACCCACCAGGAGCTGATGGCGTCCAGGTAGCGCCGGCCCTCGAGGTCCTCTAGCCACACGCCGCGGGCGCGCCGCACCGGGATCAGGGGCAGGCGCTCATGGTCCTTCATCTGGGTGCAAGGGTGCCACAGGACCGCCAGGTCCCGGCGCACCAGCTCCGCGTTGGCCCCGGGGGCCATGGGGTCAGGCCTGGCGCATCCCGGCCTGGGACTCCAGCCCCAGGCGCTCCCAGATGGCCAGGGTGGGCTCGGCCTTGTTCATGGTGTAGAAGTGCAGCCCCGGGGCACCGCCCTCCAGGAGGCGGCGGCAGAGCTCGCAGGTCACGTCCAGGCCGAAGGCGCGCAGGCCCTCCAGGTCGTCGCCGAAGTCCTCCAGCCGCCAGCGCAGCCAGCGGGGGATCTCGGCCCCGCAGGCGTCCGAGAAGCGGGCCAGCTGCACGTAGTTGGTGATGGGCATGATTCCGGGGACGATGGGCAGGTCCACCCCCAGGGCCTCCACCGCCTCCACGAAGCGGAAGTAAGCGTCCGGGTTGTAGAAGTACTGGGTGATGGCCGCATCCGCCCCGGCCTCCACCTTGCGCTTGAAGTGCTCCAGGTCCTGCCGCGCCGAGGGAGCCTGGGGATGGAACTCCGGATAGGCGGCCACCTCGATGAAGAAGTGATCGCCCGTCTCCTCGCGGATGAAGGCCACCAGCTCGTTGGCGTGACGCAGCTCCCCAGGGTCGCACATCCCCGAGGGCAGGTCCCCGCGCAGGGCCACGATGTGGCGGATGCCCTCGCCCATGTAGCGGCGCAGGATCTCCCGGATCCCCTCCCGGGTGGAGGCGATGCAGGACAGGTGCGGGGCCACGTCCAGGCCCGTCTCGCGCCGGATCTCCGAGACCGTGGCGAAGGTCCGCTCCCGGGTGCTGCCCCCCGCCCCGTAGGTGACCGAGACGTAGCAGGGCCTGAGGGCCGCCAGGCGGGTGTAGGTCTCGCGCAGCCTCCGGTGCCCCTCCTCGGTCTTGGGAGGAAAGAACTCGAAGCTGAAGGCCCGCGGGTACTTGCGCTGCGACTCCATGCGGTCTCCCGGGGAGCCCGTGGGCGGGCGGCGCCGGGCTGGCCAGGCGCCGCCTCCCGGGCTCAGTAGCGATAGTGGTCCGGCTTGTAGGGGCCCTCGATGGGCACCCCGATGTAGGCGGCCTGCTCGGGGGTGAGCCGGGTCAGCTCGGCCCCGATCTTCTTCAGGTGCAGGCGGGCCACCTGCTCGTCCAGGTGCTTGGGCAGGACGTAGACCTTCCTCTCGTAGGCGTCGCCCTTGGTGAAGAGCTCGATCTGGGCCAGCACCTGGTTGGTGAAGGAGGTGGACATGACGAAGCTGGGGTGCCCGGTGGCGCAGCCCAGGTTCACCAGGCGCCCCTCGGCCAGCAGGATGATGCGCTTGCCGTCGGGGAAGATCACGTGGTCCACCTGGGGCTTGATGTTCTCCCAGCGGTACTGGCGCAGGCTGGCCACGTCGATCTCGGAGTCGAAGTGACCGATGTTGCACACGATGGCGTTGTGCTTCATGCGCCGCATGTGCTCGTGGGTGATGACCTTGATGTTGCCTGTGGCGGTGACGAAGATGTCCGCCTTGTCCGCGGCGTAGTCCATGGTCACCACCCGATAGCCCTCCATGGCCGCCTGCAGGGCGCAGATGGGATCGATCTCGGTGACCCACACCGTGGCCCCCAGGCCCCGGAAGGCCTGGGCGCAGCCCTTGCCCACCTCGCCGTAGCCGCAGACCACCGCGATCTTGCCGGCGATCATCACGTCGGTGGCCCGCTTGATGCCGTCCATCAGCGACTCGCGGCAGCCGTAGAGGTTGTCGAACTTGGACTTGGTGACCGAGTCGTTGACGTTGATGGCCGGGAAGGGCAGCCGGCCCTCCCGCTCCATCTGATAGAGGCGCAGCACCCCGGTGGTGGTCTCCTCGGTGACCCCGCGGATGCTGGCCAGGACCCGGGCGTACCAGCCCGGATCCCGCTCCAGGCGGCGCCGGATGGCGCCGTAGAGGGCCTCCTCCTCCTCGTTCTGGGGCGAGGCGATCAGGGAGGGGTCCTCGGCCGCCCGGGCCCCCAGGGTCACCAGGAGCGTGGCGTCGCCCCCGTCGTCCAGGATCATGTTGGCCGTGCCCCCGTCGTGCCACTCGAAGATGCGGTGGGCGAACTCCCAGTACTCCTCCAGGGTCTCGCCCTTGTAGGCGAAGACCGGGACCCCGGTGGCGGCGATGGCCGCGGCGGCGTGGTCCTGGGTGGAGAAGATGTTGCAGGAGGCCCAGCGCACCTCGGCCCCCAGGGCGGTGAGGGTCTCGATGAGCACCGCCGTCTGGATGGTCATGTGCAGGGAGCCGGCGATGCGCGCGCCCTTCAGGGGCTGCCGGGGCCCGTACTCCTCGCGCAGGGCCATCAGGCCCGGCATCTCGGTCTCGGCGATGGCGATCTCCTTGCGGCCCCACTCGGCCAGGGACAGGTCCGCCACCCGGTGGTCGGGGGCCTGCGGGGCGGTTCGGGAAGGGGCTGGGGTGCTCATGGTGCCTCCTCTTGGGGAATCGATGCGCTCGTCCTCGCTGCCTCGGCGCCGGGGC
>WFXX01000329.1 GCA_015490395.1 Gammaproteobacteria bacterium
GCCCTGGAGGAGCAGCCCCCGGGCCCGCCCCCGCTGCAGGGCCAGGAGGCGGCGCAGCCCCGGATGGGCCCGCCGCCGGCGCAGGTCCTCCTCGCTCACCCCGCAGGCGGCCATCTCGTCCCGGGGCAGGTAGATGCGGTCGTTCTCCTCCAGGTCCTGGGCCAGGTCCTGGAGGAAGTTCACCAGCTGCAGCCCGGTGCAGACGGCGTCGGAGCGGCGCAGGGCCTCGGGATCGGCCGCCCCGGCCAGGTGCAGCACCAGCCGTCCCACGGGCTGGGCGGAGCGGCGGCAGTAGTCGGCCACCTCGGCATAGGTGGCGTAGCGCCGCTTCCAGGTGTCCTGCTCGAAGGCCGAGAGAAGGTCGTAGAAGGGTCGCACGGGCAGGCCGTGGGCGTGCACCACCTCGGCTAAGGCCTTCAACAGGGGATCCGCCTCCGCCTCCCCGGCCAGGGCCCGCTCCAGGGCCGCCCGATAGGCGCGCAGGGCCTCCCGCCGGGCCTCGGGGGGAGCGGGGCCCTCGTCGGCCAGGTCGTCGGCGGTGCGGGCGAAGGCGTAGATCAGGGCCAGCGGCCGGCGCAGGCGCGCCGGCAGCCACCAGGGGGCCACGGGGAAGTTCTCATAGTGGTGGCGGGCCAGGGCCCCGGCCCGCGCCAAGGCCTCCCGGGCGGCGGGCACGGCCTCAGCCGGCCGCGGCCCGGCGCCCGGCAGGCATCGGCTCGCGCTCAGGGCGCAGGGACTCCAGGAGCTGGCGGCAGTCCTCCAGGCCGGCGCTCAGTCCCTCGCCCAGGCGGAGGAGCCGGCCGGCCGCCTCCTCCAGCCCGGCGGCCAGGGCCTCGCCCTCGGCCAGCAGGTGTCTCCCCGCCCGGGCCAGCTCCTCCTGGCGCCGCTCCAGGGCCGCACCCTGGAGCAGCCCCCGCAGGCCCAGGGGCGAGCACAGGCCCACGCCCCGCTCCAGGGCCTCCTCCACGAGGTCGCGGTCCACCTCCAGGGCGGCGGCCAGGTAGGCGTCCCCGGGCACCAGGAGCACGGCCAGCTCCGCCCGGCGCCCGTGCCGGCGGTCGGCCAGGGCCTGCACCGCCTCGCGCAGGCGGCGGGCGTGGCGCTCCAGGTGCCAGCGCCGGATGTTGGCGTCGGGGGCCTGCAGGGCGTCCCGGTAGGCCTCGGAGGCCGGGGCCCGGTCCACCAGCACCCGCCCGCCATCGGCCCGCCGCAGGAGCAGGGGGAAGCGGGGCGGGCCGCCCTCGGCCTCCACCCCGGGGAGATCGGCCAGGGCGGTGGCTAGGTCCTCGGGCGACCCCTCTCCCTCGCCGCCTGCGGCAGCCAGGAGGCGGGCCTCCTCGCGCACCAGGGTGGCCAGCTCCCCTCGCCGGGCGTGGGCCTCCAAGGCAGCCAGGGCCTGCTCCACCGCGCCGAGGGCCTGCCGCAGGGCAGCCGTGAAGGCGGGCCCCTCCCCGGGCTCCCGGGGGGCGTGCCCCGCCTCCAGGGGGCTTAGGCCGGAGCGGACCCGGCCCCGCAGGATCTCCAGGACCCGGGCCTGCTCCCGGCCGCGGCGCCGCTCGGCCTGGAGGGCCTCGTGCAGAGAGGCATTGCGCCGCCGCAGCCGCCTGAGCCGCCCCTCCCAGCGCCGATGCAGCCAGAGGGCGGTGGCCAGGGCCGCGATCCCCGACCAGGCCAGGGGGAGGATCCAGGACGGGAGCGCTGCGCTCATGCCTTCTCTCCTTCTTCCGCGCCGGGCCCCGGGAGGCCCAGCCAGGCCAGCACTTCGGCGGGGCGGCGCACCAGCCCCGCGGCACCCCATCCCCGGGGGTCGTCGTCGGGCCCCAGGTAGCCGTAGAGGGCCACCAGGGGGATCATGCCGGCGCGGCGGGCCGCCTCCACGTCCTGGCGGGCGTCGCCCAGGTATAGGCAGCGGCCGGGGGGCACCCCCAGCCGTGCCGCCGCGTGGAGCAGGGGCCCCGGGTGGGGCTTGGCCACGGCCAGGGTGTCGCCGGCCACCAGGCAGCCGGCCCGGCCGGCCAGCCCCAGAGCCGCCACCAGGGGCACGGCGAGCGCCGCCGGCTTGTTGGTGACGATGCCCCAGGGCAGGCTCCGGGTCTCCACCGCGGCCAGCAGCTCCGCCATGCCGGCGAAGAGGCGGGTGGCCCGGGCGATCCCGCGCCGGTAGTGCGCCAGCAGCCGGGCCCGGAGATCGGCTTCCGCCTCGGCCCCTGCGCCGAAGGCCAGGCGCAGGAGGGCCCCCGTGCCATGGGAGACCGCCGGCCGTACCCGCCTCAGGGGCAGGGGTGGCCGCCCCTCCTCGGCCAGCAGGCGGTTCAGGGCCGCCGCCAGGTCCGGAGCGGTGTCCGCCAGGGTGCCGTCCAGGTCCAGCAGGAGGGCAGCCCCGGTCCCCACGCTCCCGTCCGCGTCCTTAGGATCCTTCGGCCGCAGGGTGGCCTTCCTTGATGGCGTGCACAAGATAGTTCACGGCAACGTCCCGCCCCAGGCGGAAGCGGCGGGCCAAGGGGTCGAAGACCAGCCCCCGCAGGTCCACCAGCTCCAGCCCCGCCGCCCGCAGCCAGCGGGCCAGCTCGGAGGGGCGGATGAAGCGGCCATAGTCGTGGGTGCCCCGGGGCAGTAGGCCGAGCAGGTACTCCGCCCCTAGGATGGCCGTCAGGTAAGCCCGAAGGGTACGGTTGAGGGTGGAGAAGAAGAGATGGCCCCCGGGCCGGGCCAGGCGGGCGCAGGCCTGCACCAGGGCCGCCGGATCGGGGACGTGCTCCAGCAGCTCCATGCAGATGACCACGTCGAAGGCCTCCGGCGCCTCCTCGGCCAGCGCCTCCGCACTCACCTGGCGGTAGTCGATGGCCAGCCCTCGTTCGGCGGCGTGCAGCCGGGCCACCGCCAAGGCGCCCCCGGAGAGGTCGATGCCTGTCACCTGCGCCCCGTGCTCGGCCAGGGCCTCGGCCAGCAGCCCCCCGCCGCAGCCGACGTCCAGGACGCGCCGTCCCTCCAGGGAGCAGCGGGAGGCTACGTAGTCCAGCCGGGCTGGGTTGATCCAGTGCAGGGCGCGCATGGGCCCTTCCGGGTCCCACCAGCGTTGGGCCAGGGCGTCGAAGCGGGCCACCTCCCGGGGGTCGGTGTTGGGCGCCGGCACGGGCGGCTGGGCCTCTCCGGCCTCGGGCCGCGCTTCGGTCGGCGGCTGTTCGACCCGCTCAGCCATAGCGGCGAATGCGCTCCTGCCAGGACCGGGCCCGGGCGGCCAGGGCCTCCTCGTCCAGGGTGAGGAGCCGCCCCTCCTCCAACAGAGGTCGCCCGGCCACCCACACGTCGCTGACCTGCTCCCGGCTGGTCGCGTAGACCAGCTGGGAGACGGGGTGGTAGATGGGTTGGGCGCCTAGCTCCCCCAGGTCCACGGCCACCAGGTCCGCGGCCTTGCCGGGCACCAGGGAGCCGATCTCCTCCTCCAGCCCCAGGGCCCGGGCCCCGTGCAGGGTGGCCATGGCCAGGGCCCGATGGGCGGGCACGGCGGCGGCATCATCGGCCACGGCCTTGGCCAGGAGGGCGGCGGTGCGCATCTCCCCCACGAGGTCCAGGTCGTTGTTGCTGGCCGCCCCGTCGGTGCCCAGGGCCACGTTGACCCCCGCGGCCAGCAGGCGCTGCACCGGGCAGAAGCCCGAGGCCAGCTTCAGGTTGGATTCGGGGCAGTGGGCCACGTGCACCCCCACCTCCGCGCAGGCCTCGATCTCCTCGGGCTCCAACTGGGTCATGTGCACCGCCACCAGCCGGGGCCCCAGCAGGCCCAGGGCCCGGAGGCGGGCCAGGGGCCGCTCGCCGTGGGCCTCCAGGCTCTGGCGGACCTCCGCGGCGGTCTCGTGGACGTGCATGTGGATGGGCACGTCCAGCTCCTCGGCCATCACCCCCACCCGCTCCAGCACAGCTGCCTGCACCGTGTAGGGGGCGTGGGGGGCGAAGGCGGTGCGCACCAAGGGGTGGTCCCGGTAGCGGTCGTGCAGGGCCACCCCCTTCTCCAGGTACTCGTCGGGGCCGGAGGCCCAGGCGGTGGGGAAGTCGATGACGATCATGCCGACCACGGCGCGTATCCCGGCCGCGGCCGCCACCCGGGCGGTCTCGTCGGGGAAGAAGTACATGTCATGGAAGCAGGTGGTGCCCGAGCGCAGCATCTCGGCCACCGCCAGCTCGCTGCCCTCGCGCACGAAGGCCGGACCCACCCACTGACGCTCGGCGGGCCAGATGTGCTCCTGGAGCCAGGTCATCAGGGGCAGGTCGTCGGCCAGCCCGCGGAAGAGGCTCATGGCCGCGTGGGTGTGGGCGTTGACCAGGCCGGGGATGAGCAGGTGGCGGGGGCGCTCCACCCAGCGGGCGGCCTCATAGCGGGCGCGGGCCTCGGCGGCGGGAAGCACGGCCAAGATGCGCCCGTCGCGCACCGCCACGGCGTGGTCCTCCAGCACCGCCCCGGCAGGTTCCACGGGGACCACCCAGCGGGCGGCCACCACCAGGTCGGCCGGCTCCCGGGCCGCCCCCCCGTCCCTCGCTGCCGCGCCGCTGTCCGCCATGACCGCCCAGTCTATTACGGGGGCCGTGCCACGGGAAAGCGGGCCCCTTCAAGGCCATGGGGGCGGAGGCGCCAGGGCTGGGAGGGGG
>WFXX01000330.1 GCA_015490395.1 Gammaproteobacteria bacterium
GTTCTGGCTAGAGAAGTCATGGCCGCCTCCTCCGAAGACGTAGATCCGCCCCCCGTGGTCCACGGGGGGCGGATCTACGTCTTCGGAGGAGACGGCCATGACTTCTCTAGCCAGAACAGCGTCTGGGCGTACGAGCCAACCGAGGACCGCTGGGAACGCTGTGCCGACATGCCCACCCGCCGCTCGGGGACGGTGGCCCTGAAGGCCGACGGGCGCATCCACGTCATGGGGGGCGGCTTCAAGCAGCCCAACGGGAAGTTCCGCTTCCTGACCACGGTGGAGGTCTACGACCCGGAGGCCGACCGATGGGAGCGCGGGCCGGACCTCCTCCAGCCCCACGACTATCCGGCGGCGGCGTGCTACCAGGGGCGATTCCATGTGCTGGGGGGGCATCACCCCGACGCCACCGAGGGGGGGCCCAAGACCGACCCCGGCTTCGACTTCTGCGAGCGCTGGGATCCCACAGGGGGTGATGGCTGGGAGCGCATCGCCCCCCTGGGCCAGCCGCGCTTCGCCCTGGCGGCCGCGGTCCTCCAGGGGCGGCTGCTGGCCTTCGGCGGGGTGGCCTTCCGGCCGGAGGGCTTCGACAACTTCGACCTGGTGGAGGTCTACGACCCGGAGGCCGACCGCTGGGAGCGTCACCCGCGGCTGCGCCTGCCCTGGCCGGCCGCGGGCCTGGGGGCCTGCGTGGTGAACGAGCGCCTCTACATTTTCGGGGGCTACAGCACCGACGCCATCCATCCCCGCTGCGCCTGCCTCGATCCGGCCACGGGGCGCTGGGAACGACTGCCCGACATGCCCGAGCCCCGGGCGGCCATGGGCGTAGCCGCGTTGGATGGGGTCATTTATTTGGTGGGCGGCTGGGCGGACGACGGGCGCACGCCCCAGGACAGCCTCTTCGCCTACCGCCTGCCCGGGGGCTGAGGCCTCCGCCCCGGGTCCGCCGCCCGGCTAGGGGGCCATGGACGACCGTCAGCTCCAGCGCTACAGCCGCCACCTGCTCCTGCCCGAGGTAGGGCCGGAAGGCCAGGAGCGGCTCCTGGCCGCCCGGGTGCTGCTGGTGGGGGCCGGGGGCCTGGGCTCCCCCGCCGCCCTCTACCTGGCCGCCAGCGGGGTGGGGGAGCTGCGCATCGCCGACCCGGATCGGGTGGAGCTGGAGAACCTGCAGCGGCAGATCGCCCACGGGACGGCGGACCTGGGCCGCTCCAAGGCCCGCTCGGCGGCCGAGAGCGCCCGGGCCCTGAATCCGGAGGTGCAGGTGCAGGCCCTGGCGGAGCGGGCCGAGGGGGCGCGGCTGGCGGCCTGGGCGGCGGAGGTGGACCTGGTGCTGGACGCCAGCGACAACTTCCCCACGCGCTACGCCCTCAACGAGGCCTGCTTGGCGGCGGGCCGCCCGCTGGTCTCGGGGGCGGTGGCTGGCTGGCGGGGCCAGGTGGCGGTCTTCACCCCTGGTCGGGGGGGCTGCTACCGCTGCCTCTATCCGCAGGAGGAGGCCGCCGAAGAGGCCACCTGCGCCGCCCAGGGGGTGCTCTCGCCGGCGGCGGGGACGGTGGGCTGCCTGATGGCCGTGGAGGCCCTGAAGGTGCTGCTGGGGTTGGAGACGGCCCTGCGGGGCAAGCTGCTGCAGGCCGACCTGCTCGCCCAACGCTGGCGGGTGGCGCGCATCCGCCAGGATCCGGCCTGCCCCTGCGCCGGGAGATGGCGCGCCCGAGAGGATTCGAACCTCTGACCTTTGGCTCCGGAGGCCAACGCTCTATCCGGCTGAGCTACGGGCGCTGCGTGCTCGGGGCCGCCCCGGCGCCGGGGCGCGGAAGGCGCAACAGGATAGCGCCTGCCGCGGGCCACGTCCACTGCCCGCCCGGCCCGCCGGCAGCCTATATTTGCCGGTGCCGGCGGCGGGGCTCCCGCCGGCCTGCCCGCCTGGGTGACAATAGCCTGGCCGGCCCCTAAGGCATTTCAGGAGAACGATCCCTTGAACGAAGACCAGAGCCACGAGATCCGCGTTCTCCCCGCGGGGAGGCGCTTTCACGCCCATTCGGGCGAGAGTGTGCTGGAGGCCGCCCTGCGCCACGGGGTGGCCCTGCCCTACGCCTGCCGCTCGGGCACCTGTGGCACCTGCAAGGCGCGGGTGCTGCGCGGGGAGGTGGACCACGGGGCCAGCCCCGAGACCACCCTGGGCGAGGCCGAGCGCCACCAGGGCTGGGCCCTCCTGTGCCAGGCCCGGGCCTTGAGCGACCTGGAGATCGAGGTGCCCGGCGCCGGCGCCGCGCTGGAGGGCTTCCCGCCGCGGCGGATGCCGGTGCGGGTGGTGCGCAAGGAGCTGCTGGCACCGGACGTGGTGCGCCTGCACCTCAAGCCCCCCCAGGGCCAGCGCCTGCCCTTCCTGGCAGGGCAATATGTGGACATCCTCCTGCCAGGCGGCAAGCGCCGCAGCTTCTCCTTGGCCAACCCACCCCACGCGGACGAGACCCTGGAGCTGCACATCCGGCACGTGCCAGGCGGCCGCTTCACCCATCACGTGCTCCACGAGCTCCAGGAGGGGGCCATCCTGCGTATCGAGGGCCCCTACGGGGCGTTCCACCTGCGGGAGGACTCGCCCTGGCCCATCCTCATGCTGGCGGGGGGCACCGGCTTCGCCCCCCTCAAGGCCATGCTGGAGCATGCTTTCCATGCAGGGATCCAGCGCCCCATGCACCTCTACTGGGGGGCCCGCGCCCGGCGAGACCTCTACCTGGACGGGCTCCCGCGCCGCTGGGCCGCCGAGCATCCCCACTTCCGCTACACGCCCGTGCTCTCGGCCCCCGCCCCGGAGGACGCCTGGGAGGGGCGCACCGGATGGGTGCACGAGGCCCTGCTGGAGGACCATCCGGACCTGTCCAGCTTCGAGGTCTACGCCGCCGGCCCGCCGGCCATGGTGAAGGCGGCGCGGGAGGCCTTCCTGGCGCACGGGCTGCCGGAGGAGCGCTTCTACTCCGATCCCTTCGAGTTCGCCCCCGACAGCCAGCCGCGGGAGGCAGCCTCCGGGCGCGAGGACTGAGGGCACCGCGGCGCGGCGCAAAAAAGGGGGCCCCGCAGGTCTCCCTCCTCCCTCCGCCTCCGGCTCAGCCGGAGGAGGCTGCCGCCTCTCCGGCCGGCGGCAGGCCCGCAGGGATCACCGTGACCTCCCCGCGCGGCTGCTCGGCCTTCTCCTCCGCCCGGGGCGGGAGGGCCGGCAGGCTCTCCTGGCCGATGAGGCTCAGAGCCTGGCGGTAGTAGCCCGCCGCCTGGCGCTCCTCCCCTAGGCGCTCCATGAGGGCCCCCAGCTCGCGGAAGGTCTCCGGGCGCGGATCCAGGGCCAGGCTGGCCTCCAGATAGCTGCGGGCCTTGTCCCAGAGCTGGTGCTGGATGCAGAGCCGCCCCAGGGTCAGCAGCAGCACGGCGCTCTCCCCATAACGGCGCAGCCACTTCTCGGCCTGGGCCAGCTGGGAGGCCCCGTCCCGGGCCCGGACCAGCCCGTAGAGGTAGACCAGCCGCTCGCTCCAGCGCCGGGCCAGCACCTCCCGGGTCAGGCCCACGATCTCGTCGGCCGACTCGGGATCGAGCCCGTAGAGCCGGCGGGCGTACTCAAAGGCCAGCTCCTCCCGACGGCGCAGGGCCTTGGGCATGCGCCGCCACGCCGCGCGCAGGGCCTCCACGTCCTCCCGCTCGGCGGCCTGCTCCATCAGGCCCAGGTAGGCCTCGCGCTCCAGCTCGTCCAGCCGCTCCAGGGGCACCACCCGGTGGCGGCGCAGCTCAGGCAGCAGGTCCAAGAGCCGGTCCCAGGCCTTCATCTCGGTGTAGAGGTCCATGAGCATACCGAGCACCTGCCGGTGGCCGGGGTGGTCCAGGAGCAAGCCTCGGAGGGTGCGGGCCGCCTCCTCCATCTCCCGGCGGCCCCGCTGCAACGCCGCCCGGGCCAGGCCCACGGCCACCTCCGAACCGTCCGCGGCCGAGCGGGCCAGCTCCAGGTAGCGGTCCCGGCGGTCCCGGGCTCCCTGCTCCTGGGCCGCGCGGGCGGCGGCCAGATAGTGGAGCATGGGCACGTCGCTGTCCGGCAGGCGCCGCACCAGATGCTGCTCGGCCGCGGCCCACCGACCCTCGATGAGGTCCACCAGGCCCTGGGTCAGCTCCTCGTGGGCCTCTTGCCGGCGCCGCTCCCGGCGCCGCTCCCGCAACCACCGGGGCAGATGCCGGCCCCCCTGCCACAGCCGCACCAAGCCGTAGAAGGCGGCAAAGGTCACCAGGAGCCCCACGGCGAAGACCACGAAGCTGCTCTCCAGGGTCCAGCCGCGGAAGTTGAGCACCACATAGCCCGGATCCTCCCGGGCATAGAGGGCCACGAGCACCGCGGCGGTGAGCACCACCAGGGCGTAGATCAGGGTCCTCATGACCAGGCCTCCTCAGCCAGGGGGGCCACGGCCGCCGCGGCCTCGGCCCCATGCATCCGCAGCCATTCCCTCAAGGCCTGGAGGGGCGGCCCCAGATCGGGCAGCTCTCCGGGCCGCAGCCGCACGGCCGCCAAGGCCTTCAGCTCGTCCAGGGCCTGGCGCACCGCCGGATGGCTGGTGTCGAAATAGCGCGCCATCCAGGCCCGGGCCTGTTCCAGGGCACCCCGGAAGAGGGCCTCGTCGGCGCGCAGCAGCGCCAGGCGGGCCTCCTCCAGCTTGAGCTGCAGGTTCTGGCGCAGGAAGGCCCGGCTGGCGGGCGGGAGCAGGGGGGTCTCAGCCTCGCCGCGGCGGATGATCACCAGCTCCCGGAGCTGGGCCCAGAGGTCCTCCAGGAAGCGCTGCAGGCCGGTGGTCTCGCCGGCGGCCCGAGCGGCAGCCTGCTCCCGGGCCTCCTCCGCCGGCAGGCGCGGCTCGAGCATCGGGAGCTCCTCCACCGCCCGCCCCAGCGTCCCCAGGCGCTCCAGGAGGGCCGCGGCGTCCACCGGCTCCACGGCGCGCAGGGCCACCACCGCCTGGGCGAGCTGCATGCGCACGGGCTCCAAGGCGGGATCGGCCGCAGACTCCAGCCGCTCCCGAGCCGCGCGCAGCGCCTGGAGGGCCGTCACCGGGTCACCGGCCACCTCCAGCCGGGCCCGGGCGAGACCCACCAGATAAGCTGCTTCCTGCACCGCCCAGGAGGGCACGGCCCGCTGCAGGGACTGGCGCATCTCGGCCAGGGCCCCGTCAAGGGCCTGCTGGCGGGACTCCAGCTCCTGGGCGCGCCGGGCCAGCTCGGCCAGGAGCTGCTCCCGAGCGCCGGCCTGCAA
>WFXX01000331.1 GCA_015490395.1 Gammaproteobacteria bacterium
TCCCGGAGGGACCCTCGCCTCACCCCGCATCGCCGAGACGGATCAGGAGCACGCAGGCCCGAGGCGCGGCCTCGGAGGCCGTCGCGCACCCTGCAGAGCGCGGGCCTGCGGCGCATGGGCCGGCCGCGCGTGGCGGCCGCCCCGGGGCCGAAGACCCCGGGGGCGAATGGGATGCATCGGAGGCGGGCCGGGCGGAGCGAGCCGGCGCGCTGGTCGGGCCCCGGGTGGGAGGCCTTGGCCGCCGCGCCTGGCCCCGCCGGCCCGTCCGAGAGACAGGGCTGATGAAACGGATGCTGATCAACGCCACCCAGCCGGAAGAGCTGCGGGTGGCTCTCGTCGACGGACAGTACCTCTTCGACCTGGACATCGAGATCCCCTCTCGGGAGCAGAAGAAGGCCAACATCTATAAGGGGCGCATCACGCGCATCGAGCCCAGCCTGGAGGCCGCCTTCGTGGACTACGGGGCGGAGCGCCACGGCTTCCTCCCCCTCAAGGACGTGGCCTCCACCTACTTCCGCGTCCCTCCCAGCGAGATCAAGGGACGCGTCCACATCCAGGATGTGCTGCGCGAGGGCCAGGAGCTCATCGTGCAGGTGGACAAGGAGGAGCGCGGCAGCAAGGGCGCGGCGCTGACCACCTTCGTCAGCCTGGCCGGGCGCTACCTGGTGCTGATGCCCAACAATCCCCGGGCGGGCGGCGTCTCCCGACGCATCGAGGGGGCCGAGCGCAGCGAGCTGCGCCAGGCCATGGCCGCCCTGGAGGTGCCCGAGGGGATGGGGGTCATCGTGCGCACCGCCGGGGTAGGGCGCACGGTGGAAGAGCTACAGTGGGACCTGGACTACCTGCTGCGGCTGTGGCGCTCCATCGAGGAGGCGGCCCGCTCCCGCAAGGCCCCCTTCCTGATCTACCAGGAGAGCAACATCATCATCCGGGCCATTCGGGACTACCTGCGCCCGGACATCGGTGAGATCCTCATCGACGACCCCCAGGTCTACCGGCAGGCGGTGGACTTCGTCCGCCAGGTGATGCCGGACTACCTCAAGAAGGTCAAGCTCTACCAGGACGCCATCCCCCTCTTCAACCGCTTCCAGATCGAGAGCCAGATCGAGTCGGCCTTCCAGCACGAGGTGCGCCTGCCCTCGGGCGGGGCCATCGTCATCGACCACACCGAGGCCCTGGTCTCCATCGACATCAACTCCGGTCGGGCCACCAAGGGCGGCGACATCGAGGAGACGGCCCTCAACACCAACCTGGAGGCGGCGGAGGAGATCGCCCGCCAGCTGCGCATCCGCGACCTGGGCGGGCTCATCGTCATCGACTTCATCGACATGGGCCCCACCCGGCACCAGCGGGAGGTGGAGAACCGCCTGCGCGAGGCCCTCAAGGCCGACCGGGCTCGGGTGCAGGTGGGGCGCATCTCCCGCTTCGGGCTGCTGGAGATGTCCCGCCAGCGGCTACGCCCCTCCCTGCGCGAGTACAGCCAGGTGGTCTGCCCACGCTGCCAAGGGCGGGGCACGGTGCGCACCGTGGAGTCCCTGGCCCTATCCATCCTGCGCCTCCTGGAGGAGGAGGCCATGAAGGAGAACACGGGGCGGCTCATCGCCCAGCTGCCGGTGGACGTGGCCACCTATCTGCTCAACGAGAAGCGGGCGGCGGTGGCCCAGATCGAGCAGCGTCACGGCGTCTCCCTGGTGCTGGTGCCCAATCCGCACCTGCACACGCCCCACTACCAGGTCAAGCGCCTGCGCAAGGACGAGGTGACCCAGGGCGAGGGGAGCGGCCTCAGCCACCTCTTGGTGGAGGAGCCGGAGCGGGAGGAGGCCCCTTGGCTGGAGCGCGAGCCCGTCCAGCGGGAGGAGCCGGCCGTGAAGTGGACCGCGCCGGCCCCCGCGCCCACCCCGGCGCCGGCATCCGGGGAGGACACTCCCCCCGATACCGCGACGGCCGCCGCCACTCAGGGTGACCAGCCGCAGCGCCCCGAGGGAGGCGAGGGGGGCTTCATCCGCAAGCTCTGGAGCAGCCTCTTCGGCGCACCTGGGCGCGCCCCGGATGGCGAGGCCGGCGCCCCGGAGGAAGGGGTCCGGGAAGGCGGCGCCGGGGGCGAGAGGAGCTCGGCGGGAGAGGGCGCCACCGGCGACGGCACCGCCTCCGGCCGCTCCCGTCGCCGCCGCGGCAGCCGGCGACGCGGCCGGGCCCAGGGGGCCAGCCAGACCTCCGAGGCCACCCAGGCCCCGGAGCAGGCCACAGCGGCCGAAGGGGGGGCTGTCGGCCAGGCAACCGAGGGCACCGCTGCCCAAGGCGAGGAGGCCGCGGAGACGGGCGGCGGCTCCCCATCCTCGGGAGGCTCCACGAGCCGCCGGCGCCGGCGGCGCCGGCGGCGGGCCCGGGCCCGGAGCGCCGGCGAGGCCGTTGCCGTCGATGCTGAGGCACCACCGGCTGCGGCATCGAGCCAGGAGACAGCTGCAGCGGAGGGCCTCCCTGCCGCGGTCGCCACCGGGGGCGCCACGGAGCCATCTCCCGTATCCGAGCAAGGCACCGAGTCGCAGGCATCGGAACCTACGACGGCAGAGCGGCGCCGACGGCGCCGACGGCGGGCCCGCTCCCAGCGGCAGGAGGGGACCGAGGCGGCCCCGGCCGAAGGCGCGAGCGTAGAGGCACGCCCCGGGGACGGGGAGGCGCCCTCGGGAGACAGGCCCGAGGCCGCGGGCGAGGAGCGGCCTAGGGAACCGGAGCCCAGCGCAGACAGTCGGGAGGCCGCGTCCCGAGCGCTGGGGTCCGCCACGGCGCCCTCCCCGGCTCCCGAAGAGGGCCGCGGGCACTAAAACGGGCACTAAGAAAATGAGGGGGGCCACGCCCCCCGATCGCTCACCCGGCCAGGCGCAGCTCGCTGCGCAGGCGGCGCACCAAGGCCTCGGCGGCAGCCTCCACGAGGTCCATCACCAGATCGAAGCCCTGGAGGCCCCCGTAGTAGGGATCGGGCACCTCCTCCCGGCCCAGCTCCGGGCAGAAGCTCAGCAGCAACCGGACCTTGTGCCGATGCTCGGCCGGAGCGCGCTCCTCCAGGTAGGCCAGATTCTCCCGGTCCAGGGCCAGGATGTAGTCGAAGCGCTCGAAGTCCTCGTCCCGGAAGCGCCGGGCCCGATGCGCGCTCAGGTCCATGCCCCGCCGGGCCGCCACGGCCGCCGCCCGGGGATCAGCCCCCCGCCCCTCGTGGTAGGCGTGGGTACCGGCGGTGTCCAGCTCCACGTAGGGCAGCAGCCCGGTCTGCTCCAGCAGGCGCTCCAGGGCCCCGCGGGCCAGGGGCGAGCGGCATACGTTGCCCATGCACACGAAGAGGATCCGGATCTTGGCGGCTGGCACGGCGTCTCCTCCGGCGTTCCGGGCGCCCGGGATCCGCCCGGGCAGCGTCCCTGTATACTCTAGCCCATGCCCCAACCCACCGCGGTGACCGTCGAGCAGCTCCGCGCCCTCATCGGCGAGCGGGTGCGCTACCTAGGGCGCGCCTGGGAGATCGTGGAGGTACTGGAGGACGGCCCCGCCCTGGTGCTGCAGGACGTCTCCCACAAGGTCATCCAGCCCGACCAGCACGGGGAGGCCCACCGTCGGGTCCCCACCACCGTCACCATCCCCATCTTCGCCCCCGATGGGGCCTCCCTGAACCCGGTGTTCCAGAGCCTGGACCTGGTGCTGCCCGAGGAGCGGCCTGAGGGACAGCCGGCCGAGGCCGGCACCCCCGGCCGTCCTGGGGACCCCCGGCCCGAGCCGTGAGCCGGCGGCCCCAGGCTCAGCCAGCCTCTCGTCCCTCCTCCCGCAGCAAGCGCTCGGCCCGGGCCAGATCTTCCTCGGTATCCACCCCGGGCGGGGCCGGCCGCAGGGCCAGGGCCACGTGGATGCGCTCCCCGTGCCAGAGGACCCGGAGCTGCTCCAGGGACTCCAGGCGCTCCGGAGGGCAGGGGGGCCAGGCGACGTAGCGCTGCAGGAATCCGGCCCGGTAGGCGTAGAGACCGATGTGCCGGTGGTGCACCGAGCCCGGGGGCAGACGGGCCTCGGTGGTCCCGAAGGCCTCCCGGTCCCAGGGGATGGGGGCGCGGCTGAAGTAGAGGGCGTAGCCTGCGGCATCGCGCACCACCTTCACCACGTGGGGATCGAAGAGCTCGGCCGCCGTGGCGATGGGGGTGCACAGGGTGGCCACCGGGGCCTGGGGATGGGCGGCCAGGTCGGCGGCCGCCTGGGCCAGGAGCTCGGGGGGCATGAGGGGCTCGTCTCCCTGGAGGTTGACCACCAGGGTCCCCTCCGGCCAGCCGAGGAGCCGCACCGCCTCGGCCAGGCGCTCGGTGCCGCTGGCATGCCCCGGGTCCGTGAGGCAGACGCGGGCCCCCAGGCCCTCGGCCACCCGCGCCACCTCGGGGTGGTCGGTGGCCACCACCACCTCCTCCGCCCCGCTGGCCAGGGCCCGCTCGTGGACGTGGGCCAGCAAGGGGCGGCCCGCCAGCTCCCGCAGGGGCTTGCCGGGCAGGCGGGCGGCCCCGTAGCGGGCCGGGATCACCACCCGGAAGGCCACCTCGGCCACGGCACCGTCCCCCAGGGGCTCCCCGCTCCCGTCTCCTCCGCTCAGATCTCCTCCTCCAGGGGCACCTCCCGAGCCTCCTCCTCCAGCATCACCGGGATGCCATCGCGGATGGGATAGGCCAGGCGGTCGGCCTTGCAGACCAGCTCCTGCTCCTCCTTGCGGTAGACCAGGGGCCCCTTGCAGACGGGGCAGACCAGGATATCCAGCAGCTTGGTGTCCATGGCTCCCTCTCCGGATGCATGCCCTGCCGGGATCTTAACCGGATTCGCCTGGCGCGGGTGGCTCCGGAGGCAGGCCCAGGCGACGGCATACCGCCTCCACCAGGGGCCGGGGCAGGCGGGCGGTGACGGGAACGAACCACCAGGGCCGCCTCCGCGCCTCGGGCAGTCGGGCACACTTGACTGCATCCTTCTCGGTCATGAGCACCGGGAGGCCGTCGCCGAAGTCCAGCTCCCCGGAACGGAAGCGGTGGTGATCGGGAAAGGGGTGCTCCAGCACCTCCAGGCCGGCCGCGTGCAGGTGGGCGAAGA
>WFXX01000332.1 GCA_015490395.1 Gammaproteobacteria bacterium
CCCTCCCCCGCAGGGGGCCTGCCCTCCCCGTCGGGGGGCCGGTACGGATCCAGGGGCTGCGCGTAGACCCCGTGGTAAAGATCCTCCGGCTCGGGGCTGGCCTCGGCGAAGCGCACCGCCTCCTCCACCGCCTGGCGGGCCTCGGCCTCCAGACGCTCCAGCTCCGCCTCCTCCAGCCAGCCCTCCTCCAGGATCCGGCGGCGCAGCAGCAAGATGGGGTCCCGGGCCCGCAGCTCGGCCACCTCCAGGGCCGAGCGGTAGGCGGCATTGTCGGCCATGGAGTGACCCCGGAAGCGGTAGGTCTCGCACTCCAGGAGATAGGGCCCCAGGCCTTGGCGCAGGTGCTGCAGGGCCTCGCGGGTGGCCCCATGGACCGCCAGCACGTCCATGCCGTCCACCCGACGGCCGGGGATGCCGTGGGCGCAGCCGCGCCGGTAGACCTCGACCACGGCCGAGTGGCGGTGGATCTCGGTGCCGATCTGATAATGGTTGTTCTCACAGATGAACAGCACGGGCAGCTTCCAGAGGGCGGCCATGTTCAGGGACTCGTGGAAGGTGCCCTGGTTGACCGCCCCATCGCCGAAGAAGCAGAGCACGGCGTCGGGCTCGCCCCGCATGGCCAGCCGGTAGGCCACCCCCACGGCCACGGGGAAGGTCTCGCCCACGATGGCGTAGCCGCCCAGGAAGCGGCGCTCGGGGTCGAAGAGATGCATGGAGCCGCCATAGCCCCCCGAGCAGCCGTCCCGGCGGCCGAAGAGCTCGGCCATGACCTGCCCCGGGGGGATGCCCCGCACCAAGGCGTGCACGTGCTCCCGGTAGGGGCTGACCACGTAGTCGCCCGGGTCCGCCGCGCGCAGGCTCCCCACCGCCACCGCCTCCTCCCCGGGATAGAGGTGCAGGAAGCCGCCGATGCGGCCTGCGGCGTACTGCTCCGCGGCGGCCTGCTCGAAACGCCGGGCCAGGACCATGTCCCGGTAGCAGGTGCGTACCAGGTCCAGCTCCACCCCTTGCCCTCCGCTGCCCGTGCCGCCCCGGAGCATAGCCCGGGGGCGGGGATCCTTCACGCGCCGGGGCGGCGGCGGGCGGCCTCCTCAGCCCGATGCCGGGCGCGCACGAAGGCCCCGTGGGGGACATGGAGGAGCTCGGCCACCTTGCGGATCAGGTGCTCCTCGTAGCGGTGCTTATGGCCGTCGGCGTAGGCCACCCGCCAGAGCATCTCCACGATGCGCTCCTTGGCGGCGGGATCGAAGCCCCGGTCCACCAGGCGGGTGAACTGGAAGAGGGAGACGGAGGCCTCGGCCTCCTGGCGGGCCAGGTCGAGGAGGCGCTCGGCCTCCTCGCGGCCCAGGCCGAAAAAGCCCTCCAGGAGCCGGCGCATCTCCTCCAGCTCTGTCCGTTCCACGTGGTGGTCGGCGTGCAGGGCCTCGGCAAGAAGGGCGGCCGTGGCCAGGCGCAGGCGCTCCTCCTGCCCCTTGCCCTCGCCCTCCGGGCTGGGGGCCAGGCGCTCCTCGAAGAAGCGGCGGATGGCGCGCAGCACGGGCCTCAGCGGCCGGCCCGGCGCCCGCGCAGCAGGGGCAGCAGGCGGGCATGCCCGGCCGCCTCCGCCAGGGCGGCGGCATCGCGCCCGTCACCGTCCCGGAGCCACGGGTCAGCCCCAGCCTCTAGGAGCAGGCGCACCATGGCCTCGTGGCCGGCCGCGGCGGCCTCCATCAAGGGCGTGCGCCCCAGGCCAGCCACCGGCACCCCCGGCAGCACCCAGCGGTCCTCCCGGCGGTCCACCCGGACCCCGGCCTCCAGGAGCAGGCGCGCCACCTCGAGATGGCCGTGGGCCGCCGCGAGGTGGAGAGGGCGCTCGCCCCGCGCCCCGGCCTGCTCGGGATCGGCACCCGCCTCCAGCAGGAGCCGGACCATGGCCGCATCGCCCCGGGCGGCGGCCGCCAGCAGCGGCGTGCGGCCGGCCAGCCCCGGCAGGTCCGGATCGGCCCCGGCCTCCAGGAGGAGCCTGGCGGCCTCCACCCGCCCCTGGAGGGCCGCGCGCAGCAGGGGGCTGTCCCGACGCAGGCCCTCGTTGCCCGGCACCCGATCGAAGGGCAAGGGCCGCAGCCGCTCCCCGTCCGGATCCAGGCCCAGGGCCAGCAGCCGCTCCAGGGCCCGGGTCAGGCCGCCGCCCGCGGCCAGCTCCAGGGGCGTCTCGGCCTGCCCGTTGGGCAGCCGGGGATCGGCCCCCTGCTCCAGCAGGTAAAGGGCGATGGCCTCGTGCCCCTCACGCAGGGCCAGGGTAAGGGGGGTCTCGCTCCGCGCCGCGGCCTCGGCCACCGGACGTATCGCCTCGGGCAGCAGGGACCCCGTCCAAGTCCAGGCCCGGTAGCCCACCGGCGCCCGGTTCACGTCGGCGCCGGCCTCCACCAAGGCGCGCACCACCTCCAGGCTGCCCCCGTGCACCGCAGCCAGCAAGGGGGTGGCGTAGCCCCCGGTGGGTCCGGTCCCGTTGGGGTCGGCCCCCTCGGCCAGCACGGCCCGCACCCCCTCCAGGCTGCCCGCCGCGGCGGCGGCCAGGAGCAGATCATAGCGCCGGGTGCCGGCGGCCAGGATAGGCTTGGCCCCGTGGCGCCGCAGCAACTCGGCCAGGGCCTGCTGCCCGTAGCGCTGAGCCACCATCAGGGCGGTGGCGCCGGAAGGGGTGCGCCGGTTGGGATCGGCACCGGCCTCCAGCAGCAGCGCCACCATGGCCTCCCAGTCACCGAAGGTGCCTATCCCGGCCCGGGTCACCGCGTACATCAGCGGGGTGTAGCCGCTGTCGGGCTCACGGCCGGGCCGGGTGTTGGCCACGTCGGGATCGGCGCCGGCCTCCAGAAGGCGCCGCACCACCGCCAGGTGACCGGCCCGCACGGCATCGAACAGGGCCGTCTCCCCCCAGCGGTCCTGGCGGTGGGGGTCGGCGCCAGCCTCCAGCAGCATGGCCACCAGCTCCAGGTCCCCGCGCAGGGCCGCCTCCATCAGAGGGGTGCGGCCGCGGCGGTTGGCGGCGTTGGGGTCAGCGCCATGCTCCAGCAGCAGACGCGCCAGCTCCCGCCGCCCGGTCTCCACCGCGGCCAGCAGGGGGGTGTCGCCCTCCGGGCCGCGGGCCTCGAGGGCGAAGGGGGCCTGGTCCAGGGCCTCCAGGAGCTCGGCCCGCCGGCCGTAACGGGCCGCCTGCACCACGCGCCAGGCCCACTCGGGCCCGATGACGGGGGCCTCGGACGGGGCGCCTGCGGCGGTGTCCCCGGCGGCCGAGCCCCCCGCCGCTGCGGCAGCGGGGGACGGTGGCCCGCCAGGTGGGGCCCCCGGCCCCTGGGCCGCCGGGCCGGCACCGCCCGTGGCGCAGCCCTGCAGGGCCACCAGGCAGGCGCCCAGCCCCAACCCTCCCAACCACAGCCCGGGCCGAAAGCGAAGCCTTCCGTCCCCGGCGTGCGAGCGGCGGCGCTCCCTCATGGCAGACTCCTCCCGGGCCCTCCCCATCCCGGCCTCGCGGCTGGCCGCGACTATAGCAC
>WFXX01000333.1 GCA_015490395.1 Gammaproteobacteria bacterium
CGGTGGGGGGGGTGGCCACGGGACGGGAACTCCCTGCGCTCTTGGAAGGTCTCGGGAAGGGGCCTATTATAGGCGCCCCATCCAAAGCGTCCGCCGGGGCGCCCCGGCGGGGCGGCCGGCGCCCTGTCCCCGGGCCTGGCCTTTCTCTGGAACCGAGAGGGAAGCGACGGGCGAGCGAGGCGCCGCAGCCGAGGGAGGTCTCGCATGCACGCGCAGCCGCAGATCGTCCCTGCGCCGCAAGACGAGGTGCTCATCCGCGCCGAGGGGCTGAGCCGCCGCTACGGGCCGGTGCGGGCCCTGGAGGGGGTGAGCTTCGAGCTGCGCCGGGGGGAGGTGCTGGGCCTGCTCGGGCCCAACGGCGCGGGCAAGACCACCACCCTGGAGATCCTCAGCGGCAACCTGGCCCCCAGTGAGGGCCGGGTCTGGATCGACGGCCTCGACCTGCAGGAGCGCCCCTTGGAGGCCAAGGCCCGCCTGGGCTACCTCCCGGACCAACCGCCGCTGTACCGGGAGCTCACCGTGGACGAGTTCCTGCACTTCTGTGCCCGGCTGCACCGCATCCCCCGGCGCCGGCAGCGGGAGGCGGTGGCGCAGGCCAAGGAGCGCTGTGGGCTGGTCGGGGTGGGCCGGCGCCTCATCGGCAACCTCTCCAAGGGTTACCGGCAGCGAGTGGGCATCGCCCAGGCCATCGTCCACAACCCCCGGGTGGTGATCCTGGACGAGCCCACCGTAGGGCTGGACCCCCTGCAGATGCGCGAGATCCGCCAGCTGGTTCGGGAGCTGGCCGCCGAGCACACGGTGCTGCTCTCCACCCACATCCTGCCCGAGGTGCAGGCCGTCTGCACGCGGGTGCAGATCATCCACCGGGGGCGCCTGGTGGTGGACGAGAGCATCGAGGGGCTGGCCCGCCGGATGCGCTCGGGCTCCCTCCTCCTGGGCCTGCGCCGCGACCCCGGACGGGAGGCCCTCCTGGCCGTGCCCGGGGTGGAAGAGGCGGTGCCGCTCGCCCCGGGACGCTGGCGGGTGCACTTCGATCCCGGGCGCGACCCCGCCGAGGAGCTGGCCCGGCGGGCGGTGGAGCAGGAGTGGGGGCTGCGCGAGCTCACCCCCGAGCGCCTCTCCCTGGAGGAGGTCTTCGTGGCGCTGACCCGGGAGGAGCCTGCGGAGGAGGCGGCATGAGCATGGTCTGGCACCTCGCGGCCCACGAGCTGCGTCGCCTCTTCCTCTCCCCCCTGGCCTGGGCGGTGCTGGCGGTGGAGCAGCTCCTCCTGGCCTACTTCTTCTTGGTGGATCTGGACAATTTCCTGACCCTTCAGCCCCAGCTGGCCGCCATGCCCGGGGCCCCTGGCCTGACCGACCTGGTGGTGGCGCCCCTGTTCGGCAATGCGGCGGTGCTGGCCCTGTTCGCCGTGCCGGTGATGACCATGCGCCTGATCAGCGAGGAGCGCCGCGCCCAGACCCTGCGGCTGCTGATCTCGGCGCCCATCTCGGCCGGGCAGATCGTGCTGGGCAAGTATCTGGGGGTGACCCTCTTCTTCCTGATCCTGGTGGGACTGGCCGCCCTGATGCCGCTGAGCCTGCTCGTGGGCGGGAGCCTGGACTTCGGGATGTACGCCGCAGGCCTCCTGGGGGTCACCCTCGTGGTGGCCGCCTTCTGCGCCGTGGGCCTGTTCCTCTCCACCCTCACCGTGCAGCCGGCCATCGCTGCCGTCTCCACCTTCGGGGCCCTGCTGCTGCTCTGGATCCTGGACTGGGCGGGCCCGGCGCGGGAGGAAGGGGGGGTGCTGGCCTACCTGTCTCTGCTGCGACACTACCAGCCCTTGCTGCGCGGCGTCTTCGACAGCGAGGACGTGATCTACTATCTGCTGGTGATCTTGACCTTCCTGGTGCTGGCGGTGCGGCGGCTCGAGGCCGACCGCCTCCGCGCCTGAGCTCCGGGGGGGCTGGGCCATGGCCGCCGGTGACCGCCGTCGTCGTTCCCTGACCGGGCAGGGCACGGTGTTCATCGTCCTTTTCCTGGCCGTGGTAGGCCTGCTGGCCTACCTCTCCACCCTGTACAAGGTGGAGGCGGACTGGACGGCGGGGGCCCGCCGCTCCCTGGCCGAGGCCAGCGTGAAGGTGCTCCAGGCCCTGGAGGGGCCAGTGGAGGTCACCGCCTTTGCCCGGGAGGGCTCCGCCCAGCGGCCGCGTATCCGGGAGCTGGTGGAGCGCTATCAGCGGGCCGCGCCGCAGCGGGTGCGCTTGGCCTTCGTGGACCCCGATGCCCAGCCCCAGCGGGCCCGGGAGGAGGGGATTGCCAGCGACGGCGAGCTCATTCTGAGCTACCAGGGGCGCAAGGAGCGCATCCGCCCCTTCGAGCTGGACGAGCAGGCCTTCACCAACGCCTTGCAGCGCCTGCTGCGTGCGGGCCAGCGCAAGCTCTATTTCCTCACCGGGCACGGTGAGCGCGATCCGCGTGGGCAGGCCAACCGGGACTATGGCGGCTGGGTGCGGGAGCTCGAGCGCAAGGGCTTTAGGGTGGAGACGCTGAACCTGGCCGAGACCCCCGCGGTGCCCGAGGATGCCACCGCCCTCGTGGTGGCGGACCCCCAGGTGGAGCTCCTCCCTGGCGAGGTCTCCATCCTGCGGGACTGGGTGCGGCGCGGGGGGCGGCTCCTCTGGCTCCAGGACCCCGGCCCCCTGCGCGGCCTGGAACCCCTGGCCCGGGACCTCGGCGTGCAGTTCCTGCCCGGGGCGGTGGTGGATCTCACCACCCAGCTCCTGGGCATCCGCAGCCCCACGGTGGCGGTGGTCACCCGCTATCCGGACACGGAGCTGACGCGGGATTTCGCCCTGGTGACTGTCTTCCCCCACGCCGTGGCCCTACAGGTCGACCCACCCCAGGGCCGCTGGCGGGCGGAGGCCTTCCTACGCACCGAGGCCGGCAGCTGGGCCGAGAGCGGCCCTCTGGAGGGGGAGGTGCGCTTCGACGAGGGCCAGGACACCCCGGGACCCTTGACCCTGGGCGTGGCCCTGGAGCCGTTGCGCGCCGTATCCGCCGCGGAAGGGGAGGCCTCGCCTGAGCCGGGGGCGGAGGCCGGCGGCGAGGAGGGGCATGCCGCCGGGCGCGAGAACGGTGCTGGGGACCCGCAGGGGCAGGAGCAGGAGCAGGAGCAGGAGGTCCTGCGCGCCGGTCGGGTGGTGGTGGTGGGTGACGGGGACTTCCTCGCCAACACCTACCTGGCCAACGCCGGTAACCTGGATCTGGGGGTGCGCATCGCCAACTGGCTGGCCGGCGACGTGCGGCTGCTGGAGATCCCGCCGCGCACCGCGCCCGACCTCAGCCTGGCCCTCACGGAGACCCAGGCCACCCTCATCGGCTTCGGCTTCCTGGCTGCCCTCCCGGCCCTCCTACTGGGCACGGGCCTGACCATCTGGTGGCGGAGGCGGCGGCGGTGACCCGCCGGGGGGCGCTCAATCTCCTCCTCCTGCTCCTGGCCCTGGCGCTGGGGGCAGTGGCCTACTTCCAGCCCGGCAGGGATCAGGGCCAGGAGGGCGGCCAGGTGCCGCTCACCGCCCTGCGCGCCGGGGACCTCTCCCATCTCGTGGTGCGCCGGGACGGCCAGGTGCGCGTGGAGCTCCGAAGGCAGGGAGAGCGCTGGCGCCTGCTGCAGCCGGTGGAGGCCGACGCCGACCCCTTCCGCGCCGAGCAGCTCGCCCGCCTGGCCGAGGCCCCCAGCCTGGCCCGGTTCCCCGCGTCGGGGCGGGACCTGGCCCCCTACGGGCTGGACCGGCCCGCGCTGGAGGTGGAGCTGGACGGCCTGCGCCTGGCCTTCGGCAAGACCACCCCCGTGGGCAGCAGGCGCTACGTGCGCCTGGGGGAGGTGATCCATCTGGTGGAGGACCTCTATTACTATGATGCCTCTGCCGAGCCTCTGGCCTTCGTGGACAAGGCCCTCCTGCCCGAAGGGGCCAGGCTGGAGGCCCTGGAGCTGCCCGGCCTGAGCCTGCGGCGCACCGCCGAAGGCGGATGGCGCCTGGAGCCGCCCCGGGGGGGGGTCTCCAGCGACCGCCTGGAGGAGCTGGTCCAGGCCTGGCGGGAGGCCCGGGCCTGGAGCGTGCGCCGCCCCGAAGGCCAGCGGCCGGACGAGCCCCCGCAGGCGCGTCTGCACCTGGCGGGCGGCGAGGTCCTCCGCTATCTGGTGGTGGCTCGCGAGCCCGACCTGGTGCTGGTCCGCCCGGACCTGGATCTGGCCTACCACCTGGACGCCTCCCAGGCCCGGCGTCTTCTGGAGCTGCCCTCCGGGGAGGGGGAGGAAAGGGATTCGGGCGGCGAGGGCTCTGGGAGCACGCCGGCGGCGGACGCCGGCGGCTGAGGGCTGGCCCTTGCCCGAGCTGCCCGAGGTGGAGACCGCGCGGCGGGGCCTGGCCCCTCATCTGGTGGGCCGACGCATCGCTGCGGTGCGCGTCCGCCAGCGCCGGCTCCGCTGGCCCGTGCCCGCCGGCTTGGGGCGGCGCCTGGCAGGCGCGGCCGTGGAAGCCCTGGAGCGGCGCGCCAAGTATCTGCTATTGCGCACCGAGGCGGGCACGGTGCTCTTGCACCTTGGCATGTCCGGGAGCCTCCGCCTGGTCCCCGCAGCCCTCCCCCCCGAACGTCACGAGCACTTGGACCTGGTGCTGGAAGACGGCCGGGCGCTACGCCTGCGCGATCCCCGCCGCTTCGGCGCCGTGCTCTGGGCCGGCCGTCGCCCCGAGGCCCATCCCCTGCTGGCCGGTCTCGGTCCCGAGCCCCTTGGTCCCCACTTCCACGGCGAGCACCTGCACCGCTTGGCCCGGGGCCGGCGGGTGGCGGTCAAGCCTTTCCTCATGGACGCCCGGGTGGTGGTCGGGCTCGGCAACATCTACGCCACCGAGGCCCTGTTCCTGGCCGGTGTGGACCCGCGCCGGCCGGCGGGCAAGCTGAGCCTCGGGCGCTGGAGGCGTGTGGCGGAGGCGGTGCGAGCGGTGCTGGAGCAAGCCCTGGTTGCCGGTGGCACCACCCTGAGGGATTTCGTGGGCGCCGACGGGCGGCCCGGCTGGTTCGCCCGGGAGCTGGCCGTCTACGGCCGCGCCGGCCAGCCCTGCCCCCGGTGTGGGACGGCTATCCGCTGTGCCCGCCTAGGCCAGCGCTCGAGCTGCTGGTGCCCCCGCTGCCAGCGCTAGGCTCGCCCTTGCCCTCCTCGTCTTGGACGATCTCCACCACCACCGCCCGGGGCCAGAGCTCCACCGTCTTCATCTGCGCGCTGAGCACCGAGACCGCCCGGGCCAGCTCTCGGTTGTCCGGATCCCGGGGGTCGAAGAGCAGATAGCCCGCCTGCGCCCGGCGCACCGTCTCCAGCAGGGCCTCTGGCTCCTCGAGAGCCGGCGGCAGCGGAAAGCTGGGGTGACGGGTGGCCAGCATGGTGCGGGCTGGCCACTGGCTCAGGATCCGCGTCTCCTCCTGTCGGCCCTCCAGAGCCAGCGCCAGGGCCTTGATGGCCTGGTCCGCATCCGAGAGCGTTCCGGCCAGGTGCACCGCCCGCAGGGCCCGGTCCCCGGCGGTGAACAGCACCGCCATTCCCACCAGAGCCGCCAGCACCAGGCCCCGTCGGGCCAGCAGGCCCTGGCCCGGGAAGCGCTCGTTGAGGCGCACCAGCCAGGGCAGCCCTCGGGCCAGGATCCAGGCTAACGCCAAGTAGGCCCAGGCCAAGTCGGCCGCCAAGGCGCCCAGGATCAGGCCCAGGGCCAGGGTCCGGGCTAGAAGATCCTCCCGGATGCGCTGGCGGTCCAGCACCAGCAATGCTACCGTCAGCGCCGCAGGGACCACTCCCCAGGCTGCCGATGCCATCTCCGTGTAGCCCGGGATCTGGCCGAGGAGCACACCTTTGAGAGCCTCCAGGGGGTCACCCAGCCAGGCCAGGCCCGGCCACCCCAAGCGCATCAGCAGGATCACCAAGGTGGCGGCCGCCAGCCCGATGAAGTAGTGCCGCCGATGGCGAGGCTCCAAGGGGCGGCGATGCCACTCCCAGGCTAGGGCCAAGGGGTAGGCCAGTCCCGCCGGATGCAGGCTCACCGCCACCATGGCAGTGAGCATCTGCAGCATGAACCAGCCCCCTAGGGGGCGGCGCTTGACCGCGTAGCGCTCGAGGAGCCAGGGGCCCAGCGCGAAGCAGAGCAGCAGATAGGGGCCACTGCCCACCGCATCGATCTGGCCTATCGTCAAGGGGGCGATGAGCAGCAGGCCCGTGGCCAGGCGGGCTGCCTCTTCTCCTTCCGTGTGCCGGAGCCAGCGGTGCAGCAGCACGGCGGCAGCGAAGGCTGCCAGCGCAGTGAAAACCCTCACCGCCAGCAGGCTGCCTGGCCAATAGATGCCCAAGGGTAAGAACAACAGGGCCCTCAGATCGGGTGCCCCCAGGATCACGATGGGATTCACTACCCGATCCAGCACGGTCCAGTTGAGCAGCAGGGCTCGTGCCCCCGCCTCGTCCAGCCCGTAGGGCTCGGCGCGCAGCAACCCCAGCCCCAGCAAGGCCCCGCCCCACAGGCTCAGGAGCGCTGCGTAGGGGGTCCAGCCGGGGAGGCGGCGGGACAGGGGCGTGCGGCGCGGCTCGCCGGAGGATGTCTCATCCATGGCCAGGACTCCCTCCAAGGGACCGCATCTTATCGTGAAGCCTCCCTTTGACGCCAAGAGAGCTTGCCTGGGCGCCAGCCAGATTCCCGAGGCCAGCTTATGGTTTTATCGGAGCGGCGGCGCGTCCAGGGTTGCCTTGCTCGGCGGGGGCGTGCTATACATGGCCAGCGGCCTTTGGCTTTACACAAGAACTCAACTTCCAGGGGCCGATAGGCCGTCCGCTTGGGCCGCGGCCGGTCAAGTTCAAGGGAAGAGGGAGGTGCACCATGTTAAAGACGGGCGAGGTACTTATTCTCTACCTCCTGTGGTTCATCTTCGCCTTCGGGCTGGCGGCCTTCCTGCTGAAGAAGAATTCTTGAGTCTGAGCCTCCTGGCGCGGGCGCGGCCAGCGGCGCGCCGGGCGGAGGCTCATCCGCCGCTGCGAGGGGCCCTGGGGGGCGATGCCAGGGATGCGATGGACGCGTTCGGAATGGGAGGGTTTCTGAAGATGCGAACTCTGATCACGACAGTGGTGGTCGCCGCCATGATGGGCGGTGCCGCAGTAGCTTCGGCGGGCCCGGAGGGGAAGCTGAGCGTCACCAGCGCCAACCTGACCAACGGTGAGAATATTTACAAGAACGGCAAGGGGTCGGTGCCCGCATGCCAGAGCTGTCATGGGGCGGACGGCATGGGTGACGACAACTTGGGCACTCCGCGTCTGGCTGGCCAGATCTTCCAGTTCGTGCTCAAGCAGCTTGAGGACTTTGCGGCCGACCGGCGCAAGGACATGACGATGTTCGTCATGAACGACAATGCCAAGGGCCTGACTGAGCAGGACCGGGTGGATGTGGCTGCCTACGTGAGCCAGCTCAAAGGCGAGTGGACGCCCTCCAATCTTGAAGAGATTGCCAAGACGGGGATGCCCGTGGGCAAGACGTGGCTGGGCAAGGAGATCGTCCTGTACGGCCTGCCGGAGAAGGGGGTCCCCGCGTGTCGGGCTTGTCACAACTATAACGGGCGCGGGGTTGATCCTCTCTTCCCGGCTATCGGCGAGCAGCGTTATGTCTATCTCGTCAACCAGCTCAAGCAGTGGCGGGATGGAACTCGGGCCAACGATCCGGAGGTGGGCGGCAAAGGGGCCATGCGTGAGGTGGCCAAGAACATGAGTGACGAGGACATCTACAACGTGGCTGCCTACCTCACCAAGGCCTCCCCCTATCCTCCGGGGGATCGACGGATCCCGTCGCGCCACGTGCCTATTGCCTTCGTGCGTTGAACAGGGTGTCTGGGCTTAGAAATGGGCGGGCCCTGAGGGCCCGCCTTTTTTCTTCGTATCACCAGTGCCGCTACGGTGCGGAGGGAACCTGACTCTTAGGTAAGGGGTCTGAAAATAGGTGGGTAGTCGGGCCGTGGCGTGCGGGTCCGGCGTCTTGCCCATCCGTGCTAGACTGAAAGCTTTTCGGAGGGAAGGCCATGGGTAAGAAGCAGCCCCTGCGCCAGGGTGAGAAAATCCTGTTCGGCATCTTTGGGGCCTTCATGGCTGCGGCCATCTTGGCCTATATCGGCATGGAGTGGGCGCGCTCGCGTATGGACCGGCCCATGTTCCCGGTGCTCACCCATTTCGAGCTCAGCGAGGAGGGGAAGCAAGGCTCGGTGGTCTTCCGGGAGCGCCGGTGCACCTCCTGCCACCGTGCCATGCGCAACGGCACCAACATGGGGCTGAGCCTAGACGGTATTGGCTCGCGCCGCACCCGTGACTGGTTGCTGGCCTTCTTGAAGGACCCGGAGGCCACCTACGGGGCTCCCACCCTGGACCACGGGCCCGCTCCCAAGGAGGCAGCCTACGTCGCCAAGTTACCTGAGCACGAGTTGGCGCAGCTGGCCACCTTCCTCTCGGAGCTGAGGGCCGACCAGGGGTCGGCGGCCGCCCCCCTCCCGCCACCTGGCCCCTCGCCCTTCATCGACTCCATGGTCAGGATCTTCGCCCCTGAGGAGTGGAAGGAAAAGTATGAGGATGTGCGGCAACGTGCGGCGCCACCGGCCGCTGGGCAGGAGGAGGGAAGGTGACTCGCCCTTGGGATGATCCGGAGTATGTGCGCTACACTCTCTGGTTCGTGTATGCGTGCATCATCTACAGCATCATCGGCTTCTCCTGGGGAGCCCTGATGGGTGGGATCACCGAGTTTCGTCACTTCGTGGATCATCGGCTCCACGGTGAGCTCATCGTTCGGGCCCATACTCACATCAATTTGCTGGGCTGGGTGGAGATGGCCATCTTCGCCGCCGTCTACTACATCGTGCCCCGGCTTGTACGGCGGCCCATCCACAGCGTGCCGCTGGTCAAGGTCCATTTCTGGATCCATAACGTTGGGCTCCTGGGTATGGTCGTCTTCTTCACCACGGCCGGTATTCTGGGCGGTACGGCTAGCCTGACCCTGAGCCCTGAGGAGATCGAGCCTATCGTTCAGCCCTGGTTGGCCTTGGTGGGCATTTCCGGTGGCTTGGTGTTGCTGGCCAATCTGATTTGGGCCTACAACATCTTCCGCACCTGCAGGGGGCGGAGGGAGGAGGTGGCGCCATGAGAACCAGCCCGTTAGCGAGGACGCGGCTCCTGCCAGGTCTGATGGCCGCACTGCTCCTGGCCGGCTGTTCGGGCGATGGGCAGGGCGAGGGGGAAGCGCGAGTTGGGTTGCGGGTAGGTGATAAGGCACCGGCGCTGCGCACCAAGACGCTTCAGGATGTGGGGGGCGACCTCAGCCTCATCACCACGTACCGGCATCCCGACGAACGCATGTATCGCCTGAGCTTGGACGAGGCCTTGCGCCAAGGCAAGCCCATCGTCCTCGAGTTCGCCACCCCGGGGCACTGCACCGTCTGTGACAAGCAGCTTCAAATACTTAAGGCCCTGCTGGCCAAGTACGAGGGACGAGTGCTGTTTCTACATATGGATCAGTACATGAACCCGGAGGCCTTTCGTGCCTATCGGGTAATGGGCGACCCATGGACCTTCATCATCGACAGAGAAGGCGTGGTGCGCTTTCGCCGGGCGGGTCGGATGCTCTATGGAGAGCTGGACGCTGAGATTCGCCGGGTCCTCGGGGAGCGTCAGGTCGAGGGTTAGGCCCCTAGAAGAAGGGCGGGCAGCGGGAAAGCTGGCAGGGAGAGCGGACAAGAGGGCAAGCCGCCGATGGCGGGCAAGTGCCGTTATGAGCTGACCCGGGACAGGCGGGGGGTGATTTGGGACTTGCTGCTCTACGTCCCTACGGTGGTGGCCTTGGGCTCGATTGGGCTCCACCTTTGGTACGGCGGGCAGCAAGGGTTAGCCTATCTTCTCTACTTCTTGGCTAGCTTCTTTACCATTGCCGGTGCCCACCGGGTCCTGGGGCGGCTGCTGGCGCTACCTGGGGCTCCGGTGGCCTTGGAGCTCGATAGGCGCGAGATTCGGCTCGATCTTCGTAACGGTCGTCAAGTGCGCCTGGTGGCCGATCTGCGCTACTACCCGGACTACGCGGGCAAGTCCTTCGGGTTGGTGGGGGTGGACCAAGAGGGGCGCAAGCGCCAGTTTATTCTCCACCGGGGCCAGTTCCGTGAGCCCTCGGCGTTCGACGATGCCCGCTCCCGGTTGAAGGTCTTTCGCTGAGATCTCAGGAGCCGTCTTCTCCACGCGGGCGAGCCTTCTCGGTGCCGCTCCCCGATGGGCGTCGGCGCTTGGCCACGTCCCAGGCCATCAGGGCCACTGCCACCACCCCCGCCCCCACCACTGCCGCGATGGCGAGCTTCTCCGTGCGTGGCGAGACCAGCCCCCCTAGCAGCATATGCACGGAGTAGCCCAGGATGTAGAGCGCCCCCAATGCCCCCAACGCGTAGAAGAAGATTTCCTTCTTTGGCATGTGACTTCTTCCTCGTCCATGGGCCGTCGCCCGCCTTCGGGATCTCCATGATACGTCGCTCTTTCCTTGCGGACTACGGCGCGGCCGCAGCTGGCGGGGCAGCCCTCCAGTCCCCCCTTGACGGAGACGGGAGCGGTGTGCAAAGATCGGCAAGCCCGGTAAAGGGGGGCTCAATTGGGTCCCTCAGAGCCATCAATAACATAGAGAAACGATCCAGTAAGGCGCGGGGCGCTGCGGACACTGGGAGAGATAAGGAGGGGCACTCATGAACAAGCTCTCACCCGCCAAGACCTTCATGGCCTCCTTCATCGGAGGGTTCACCACGGGCATGGGCAACGGCAGCGTGTTCGGTGCCGCGCTGATGTGCGCCCTGGGCCGTGGGCGCTTCGATGACTGGGGGGGGTGGTATGGTGATGCTTATGATCCCACCACTTTCACCGGCTTCATCAACTGGTGCATGCTCGTCTTCGGTGCGGCCTTCACCATCATTATGCTGATCGCCCTGAACCGTCACGGCGAGCTGGAGCGGGCCGCCGAGGCCAGGGTCACCTCGGGGGCCGCCTAAGGGCTGCCTGGGGGCCGGGACGAGCTCAAGGGAGGGAAAGGGATGCTGGCGACCATCGCGGCTATTTTGGGAATCCTGCTGGCTTTCTCCAGCATGTGGTTCGCCTGGTATCTGCTGATGCCGGGGAGGCATGACTGAACAGCGGCCGCGGGCCTAGGGCCTGCGGCCTTTGCGTTTATACGGGTAGCTTTCGAGACGGGGGAGGTCCACGACCATGTTCAAGTACCTGTTCGCCAGGAACGAGGACATCCCGCCGGGAACGGCGGCGGTCTACTTCGGCTATTCATCCATCATCTGGTTCATCATTGGTACCGGGCTCGGGTCTTTCAACGCCGCCAAGCTGGCGTTCCCCGACTTTGTGACCGGCAGCGAGCTCTTCGCCTTCGGTCACATGCGCCAGGTGCATGTCCATGCCGTGATCTTCGGATGGATCTCCATGGCTTTTGCCATGGCGATGATGTACATCACCCCAGCCCTCGGCAACACGCGGCTGTGGTCTGAGAAGCTGGGGGTGTGGAACTGCTTCCTGTGGAACGTGGGCCTGTCCCTGGGCCTGACGCTGCTCTGGACGGGGATGACCTCCGGTCGCGAGTACTCGGACTTCCCCTGGATCATCGATCTGTACATCGCGGCCTTCATCGCCCTGCCCCTGGCCATCAACGTGTGGATGACCATCTTGAAGCGGCGCACCCAGGGCATCTACACCACCAACTGGTTCTTCGGGGCCGGCGTGTTCATGGTGACCATCGTGTTCCTGGTGGGGAACACGCCTGAGTGGTTCCAGCTCACTGGGCTGAGCGAGGCCTACCTGACCTGGTGGTTCGCCCACAACGTGCTGGGTCTGTGGATCACGCCGGTGGCTGCGGCCATTGCTTACTACACGGTGCCCAAGATCACCGGTAATCCGCTGTACTCGCACCGTATCGGTCACCTGCACTTCTGGTCGGTCGTGGTCTTCTACTCCACCCCGGCGGCGCACCACCTGATGTCTGCGCCCCTGCCGGAGTGGCTGAAGTCCTTCGCCTCCGTGGAGGGCGTGCTCATCCTGGTGCCGGCCATCGCCTTCGTGTCCAACCTGCTGCTCACGATGACCGGCAAGTGGCACTACTTCGTGGATAACCTGGAGATCAAGTTCACGATCACGGGTGTGCTGCTGGCCATCCCTCTGAACATGCAGGGCGGCTTCCAGCAGACCCGGGCCATCAACTGGTACATCCACGGCACGGGTTGGATCGTGGCGCATGCGCACCTTGCCCTGCTGGGCTTCTCCACCTTCTTGGAGGCTGCGGCCGTCTACTATGGCCTGCAGACCATCATGCGCCGGAAGCTTTACTCGCTCACGCTGGGTAACTTCCACTTCTGGCTGTTGCTGATCGGCTTCGCCACCTACTGGATCTCCATGACCATCGCCGGGCTGATCCAGGGTGCCGCCAAGATCTATGAGGTGCCGTATATCGACACCGTGATCGCGGAGCATCCCTACATGATCGCTCGGTGGGTGGGCGGCACCCTGGTGTTCACCAGCAACATCGTTTGGCTGTACAACATGTGGATGACCGCCCGGGCTGGCACGGAGATCCCCGCGGGGCGTCTGCCGCACGAGCTGGCCTACGAGCGCTGATAACAATCGAGGGAGGGATCGAAGGTGGCTTTCAGAGAGTACAAGATCGGCACGCGGCTCTTCGGCGTCGCCTTGGGGGGGTCGATGATGATCACCCTCTACTTCCCGACCATCGACATGACGTCGGTGCAGGCGACGGAAGTGGCCCTGCGGAAAGCCCTCTCGGCGGGCCGGCAAAACGGCTTCGCCTACGAGGACCCCTTCGTGACGGGTGAGGGCAAGCCGGTGACGGTGGTCCTGCGCAAGGACCCCGTCACCGGCGAGAAGATGGAGCCCATGGAGGCCTATGTCTTTCCGCCTGGGACTCCTTTCCCTAGTGCTATCCGGCATCCCCGGACCCTGGGGAGCGGGGTGAAGGAGCTGAGCTTGCAGCAGGGGCGGATTGGCGAGGCCGACGAGTCCCGGGGGGCGGTGTTCTATGTGGACCACGCCACCTATCAGGGTGAGAAGCTGGCCTACATCGTCAACGCCACCGCCATCAAGGGCTGGCAGCCGGAGCAGGTGTTGGCCTCTGTGCCGGAGGAAGACAAGAAGTACATCGGCACGGGCAAGACCCTGTTCGTCCGTGAGCAGTGTTGGTGGTGCCACACCTTGCTGCCGGAGCAGACCCAGGACTGGCAGTATTTTGGTGTGCCGCCGCGCCTGGGTGACTTTAACTCCGAAGGTCCTACCGCCTTCGGCTCGGACCGCAAGGCGCCTGATCTCCTCCACGTCGCCTCGCGCAACTCTTCGCGCGAGTGGATGCTGATGCACTTCTTCAATCCGCGCCTAGTGCAGCCACACTCCATCATGCCGCGCTTTGACTACCTGTGGGACGAGGTGGATGCCAACGGCAACAAGATCGACTATGCGGCGTGGCGCAAGGCGTATGAGGAGTATGAGGAGGGCAAGCGGATCTATCCGCCTGAGGTGCCCGAGCCTCATCCAGATAGCCGCATCCGCAAGCTGGTGGACTTCATCCTCAGCTTGAAGTGACAGGGAGGAGGGATCAATGGCTTGGCGTTTCGACAATCCGCTGTACACGCTCTCCGACGAGGAGTCCAACAAGCGGGCAATGGAGCTGTGGGAGAAGGAGAGCTTGGGTGGGCTGACCGAGAACAATAATCGCCTACCCGTCCCGGTGGTCTGGCTGTTGGCCCTGACCATCGTCACGGCCTTCGCTATCACCTTCCCCCTGTGGGGGCAGCGGCCCACGGCGGCCATCTATGAGGAATATATTGCCCTCATGGACACGCCGGAGGTGCAGCAGATCCAGGACGATGCACAGAAGATGGAGTACATCGTCCGTACGGTGAAGGCCAAGGGCTCCAAGTATGAGGCCCTGCAGGATCGGCACCCGGTGGACATGGATGACCTTCGGCTGATCAAGGATGACATCATTGAGCTGAAGCGCCAGAATGCCGATCTGGAGGAGTACTTCGTGGTGGGGCCGGACGTGGTGCTGGCTAACTTTGAGGGTAACCTGAAGCCGGACGGCACCCGGGAGCGGAAGCAGCCGTGGTGGGACAAGGGCTACACCATCGACGTGTTCTACGTGGCTTACTTCTGCATCGCGGTGATGATCGCGGTAAAGCGTCTGCCGCACTACAGCTGGCAGCCTGATCATCACAAGTACCACCACGGCTGAGGGCCCAGATCAGCTCGGGAGGAAAGAGCCATGATTGACATCGACAACCCACCCCTGGTGCTTCTGGGGATCATCATCCTGGTGTTCATAGCACCTTTTATCTACAGCTTCTTCGTGGACAACTGGGACAAGGAGACGCCACCGGAGAAGTTTATCGACTGAGGTCCCCGAAAGGGATGAAGTTAGGCCGGCGGCGCTTACTTACCGCCGGAGGGAGGGGCGCCAGGGCGGTCTGGCGCCCCTTCCACGCTTGGGGCCATGGAACCGGCTCCTAGCGGTGAGGGTCCAACTGGAAAGGTGATGTGGATGTTGAGGGAGACGCCGTGGGGCCTGCTGGTGCGCTTGCAGGAGAGCGTCGTTCAGCCAGGAGGCGTGGAAGGTATCTATAGCCGCCAGTGGAGCGTCGGCATCTTCGTCTTCCTGATCATCTGCATCTTGGTGTTCACAGCCATCGTGTTGCGTTTCATGGTGGGCCCGCACGGCCGGGGGATGAAGACGGGTGAGAAGGTGATGTTCGCTTGGATTCTCCTGGGCGTGGTGGCTGCGGTGGTGCTTGCGGTGCTGCAGATCCTGATGGGGCGGTTGCTGTAAGGCTGGATGCCCTACGCTGGATCCCCTGCGGCGGGAGGTGAGCAATGGAGCAGTTCTTCAACGATTTACCGGACGGCTGGACGATCTACGTGTGGATCGTGGCCGGGGTCATGATCATCGTGGCGGTAGGCTTTGCCCTCCGTTGGGCATACAAGACGGATCAGTTTGACGAGGATATCAAGTACTTGGTGTTCGATGAGAACGACCGTGACAAGCTCTCGCCGGAGGACTACGCCAAGTACAAGGAGGTTCTCGCGGAGCAGATAGAGAAGCGCAAGCGGTACTTGGAGGAGCAGGCTAGGGAGCGGGCTTCACGGCATGCGAAGCGGTGAGAAGTTCATCCTGGGCCTCATCGCCGTGTCGGTGGTCGTGGTGGGAGGCCTCCGTTACTGGCAGCAGGCCCGAGAGGAAGAGCGCCCGGGTGATAGAGAGCTGCCTTTCTACAGCACGGCCTCCCCGGAGCTGGCGCGGGAGGCCATGCAGCTCATCCGGCGGGAAGGCTGCCGCGACTGCCATAGCCTGTGGGCGGTGCGCAACCCCATGCAGGCCGTGCCCGCGCCGGCTTTGGACGGGATTGGGTCCCTGCACGAGGAGGCTTGGTTCTATCAATATCTGTCAGCAGAAGATCCGCAGGCCATCCTGCCTAGCCGCCTGAAGCCGGAGTACCGCATGCCTTCTTATGCCCACCTGAGCGAGCGGGAGCGGAGGGTGTTGGCAGCGTACTTAGCTAGCCTCAAGGTGGAGGATTGGTATCTGAGCCAAGTGAAGAAGGCGGAGTACGAGAAGCTGACTGGCTTGCCCTACCGACCGTGAGCAGGACGGGAGGTCGTCGCGAGAAAGCTCTGGGCCATAGCCATGAGCGCCTGGCTGGAGAATAAATGGCTGCGAGGTACGGTGGCTCTGGTCGCCGGCTGCGCGGTGAACTATGCGGGCGACCGGCTCCTGGGCGTGCGCATGGAGCTGTGGTGGGGGCTTTCCGAGACCTTCACCATTCCCTGGATCTTAGACGTCTTTCTTGTGCCCTTCTTGGCGGGCACCGTAGTGGGCGTCATCTATGGGCTCGGGGGGAAGTGGCTTTGTTATTTCCCACCCTTGATTGTCCGTACGTGGTCCTATGTGACCTTGCTGGATATCGAGGCCATCCCTGAGGGTGCTTCGCTACTGCCCCTAGGGTGGTGGGGCTTCTTTGTCATCTTGGCGGTGGAGTCGGCGGCCTTCGGCGGAGTGGCGGGAGAGATCCTGGTCAAGCGCACCTACGGTCGTCTGCCTCGGCATTTGGTGCACAAGGCGTACCAGCGGGGATCTTCCGCCTCCGGGGGGCGGGAGGGTTGAGCCATGGCGGATGGCAAGCCCGTTTGGCGCGCGCCGACCCCGCCCCCGCCTTCGGAGCGGGCGCGGCGCAAGCATTTCCTGGTGGCCACGTTGGTCACTTGTGCGGCGGCGGCCATGGTCGGGGGGGCTATTCACGTGGTGAAACTAGGTGAGCGCCGCATGGATGAGATGCGGGCCAAGGCCACCTACGATCTCTCGGAGATGCCCCAGCGTATCCGCGCGGCCGGCGAGGAGGCCACCCGGCACGCGCTGATGCGAGCCGGGCTGCTGGATATAGCCCCTTATACGGAGGTGGAGGCCAAGTCGCTGCTCCTGCCCGAGCAGTGGGCCGACGTGGAGACCATGATCACCATTCCGGCGGGGGCATTCATCATGGGTACCGATCGCCCCCAGGCTGATCCCCAGGACCGTCCCGCCCATGAGGTGGTGCTTCCGGCCTACCGCATCGATAAGTATCCCGTTACCAATGCCCAGTACGCCCGCTTCGTGGCCGCCACCGGACACCGGCCACCCATGAACTGGCCCAATGGGCGCATTCCCCGGGGGGAGCTGCTAAGGCCTGTGACCATGGTCTCGTGGTATGATGCGGACGCTTATTGCCGTTGGGCTGGCAAGCGTTTGCCCACGGAGGCCGAGTGGGAGAAGGCCGCTCGGGGCACGGATGGGCGTCGTTGGCCTTGGGGTAACCACATGGATCCCGAGCGCCTTAACACCTATTACAGTGTGGGGAGCACCACGGACGTGCGCCTTTATCCCCAGGGGGCCAGCCCTTATGGAGTCATGGACATGGCCGGCAACGTGAGCGAGTGGACCGCTGACGACTTCGCACCCTATCCAGGATCGGACGCCCCGGCAGAGCTCTTCCGTCCCAAGGTGGCGGTGCCGCCGCGCTCGAAGGAGGGCCGCGCCTTCAAGGTGGCCGACTTCGTGGAGGTGGAGGGCAGCTACAAGGTGCTGCGCGGCGGCTCCTGGAAGAGCGATCCCTTCTCAACCGCAACCTATCACCGCAATTTCGCGCTGCCTAACATGGCCTCGGACTTCTTCGGCTTCCGCTGCGCCCAGGATGTCCAGGAGGGGGATGAGCCGGATCGGGCCGAAGTCCCCCGGAAGGGCGGCGGGGAGGTGGGCTCGTGAGCGCCCGCCGTCTGCTGCAGCCCTTGGTCGCCCTCCCCCTAGGGCTGGGCGTCTTGCTCTGGTCTCCATGCGCATGGGCGCTAGACAGCTATCGCTACTTGCACGTCACCATCGAGACGCCCTGGATGATCTTCCTTTTCCTCTTGGTGATCGTGCTCTCGCCCTTCATCCTCATGGCGGTGCTGTACTGGTACTACGCCACCAAGAAGGCCGCCCGCCGAGCGGGTGAGGACTGAGCGCCCGGCCGAGGGAACGTGGGTCTGTGACCACGCGGAGCCTCGGCGTGAGCGGGGGGGCGGCAGGAGGCCAGAGAGGGGGGGTGTTGCTGCGCCTCCTGGCACTGGTGGCCTGCCTGCTCCTGCCTACGCCCTTGCTCCCGGCGCAAGAGATGTCTTCCCCCGGGGAAGGGGCATCCAGCGTGGAGGTGCTGCGGGCCTTCGCGAAGCAAAAGGAGGAGCAGCGCAAGGAGTTCACCGACCAGGAGAAGCGCCAGATTATGTTCTTCATGGGCGTGGCGCTCCTGGTGCTGTTGGTGGCCACCGCCGCTTTCGGCATCGCCATGGCCCTCTACGGCAAGCAGGTTTTCGTGGCCCACATGCTCCTGGCCGGCCTCACCGTCACCTTGGCCATCGCCCACACCGTGGTGGCTCTGGTGTGGTTCTTCCCCTTCTGAGGCCCTTGGCCTGGAAGGCCCGCGCGTCGCGGGCGCAGGCCACTTGGCTGGCATGAGGCCTTCTCTCGAGGCTCCCTTCCTCGCTACGGCCGTGGCGGCCTCCGGGGCGGCGGCCTTGGCCTATCAGGTCCTATGGGCCCGTATGCTGGGGTCCCTCTTCGGCGTGAGCGGCTTCGGTGTGGTGGTCACCGTGGCCGCTTTCATGCTGGGGTTGGGCCTAGGCGGGCTGGTCGGAGCGTTCCGCCCAGCGCACCGTCCCCTCCGCCTCTTGGCGGCCTTGGAGGCCGCTGTCGGTCTCTATGCCTTGGTTCTGCCGTATCTGGTGGCTACCCAGGAGCGTCTGCTGGCGGCAGCCGGCCCCGGTCTTTCGCTCAAGGGCTGGTATGCCTGGGAGGGGGGCGCGGCTCTGGTGCTCCTGGCCTTGCCGGCCGGAGCCATGGGCTGGTCCTTCGCGGCGGCGGTGCGGGCAGGCAGAGCTGTGGGCCTTGATCTGGGCGCCGTCTATGGCTGGAACACCCTGGGCGGCGCCTTGGGGGCGCTGTTGCCCCTGGGGTTGCTGCCTGCCTTCGGTTGGGCTGAGGGGCTTCGCCTGGTGGCCCTGCTTAGCCTGATCGTGGCGGCCCTCCTGGCGTGGCTGGATCGTCGTCTACCTGTCGCCCGGGCGGTCGAGACCGGGGAGGGGTGGCAGGGGGGTGCCCCGCTGCCCTGGGGCAGCCTCCTGGCCTACGCGGGGGTGGGGGCCGCCGCACTGGTGCTGGAGGTAGGTTGGGCCCGGCTACACGGCATGCTTCTGCTGCGCACCGAGTACGTGCTGGCGCTGATCCTGGCGGTGTACCTGGGGGGGGTGGGGCTGGGCAGCGTGCTGGCCACCCGCCTGGGCCCGGCCTGGCTGGGTCGGCTGCCCCCGCTCGCGGCCCTCTGGGCCTTGCTCGGGCTGCTGGCCCTGCCGTGGGTGGGTACCTGGGCGGAGGCGGTCCGCTTCCCCTCCCTGGCCGCGGCCCTGGCCGGCCAGGCCCTGGTCCTCGCCCTGCTGACGGGCCCTGTGACCCTGGCCCTGGGGGCTTGGTTCCCCCTGCTGGGGGCGCGCCTGGCGAGCGAGGGCTGGTCCCGGGAGCGCTGGGGACCGGTGCTCTACGGCGCCAATGCCCTGGGCGGCGCCCTGGGGGCTGCTCTGGGAGGGCTGCTCTTGGTGCCTATAGTGGGGACACCCGGGGCAGTGGCCCTGGCCGCCCTGCTGCTTGCTGCCTGCGGGTTGGCCTGGAGCCGGCGCCGGCTGGCTTGGTTGGCCTTGCCCGCTCTGGCCGTGCTGGCTTGGCCGGCCTCCCGGTGGCCCCCCGTGGCTGCGTTGCTACCCGTGAGCGAGGCGGGAGCGCGGGACCTGATGCGTTACGAGGACGCCATTTCCCTGACCCACGTGGTGGAGCGCCCGGACGGTCAGCGGCTCCTGCTCTCGGATCTGCAGCGCATGGACGCTTCCACCGCCCCGGCGGCGGTGGAGGCCCAGCGGGACCAGGGCCGCCTGCCCCTGCTCCTCCATCCGCGGCCCCGACGGGTCCTCTTCCTGGGGCTGGGGACGGGCATCACTGCCTCCGCGCTGCTGCCCTACCCGCCTTTGGAGGCTACGGCCGTGGAGCTTTCCGCGGGGGCCATCCGGGCCGCGGGGCGCTGGTTCGAAGCGGTCAACGGTGGGGTGCTGGGGCGGCTGGAGGTGGTGCGCGACGACGCCCGCCGCTTCCTAGCCCGGGACCCTAGGCGCTGGGATCTGGTGGTGGGCGACCTATTCCACCCGGATTTGGTGGGGCGCAGCGAGCTGCTCACGGTGCAGCAGTTCCGCCGCGTGCGGGAGCATCTGGCCCGGGGTGGGCTCTTCGTCCAGTGGCTGGCCCTCAACCAGTTCGACGTCGAGAGCCTGCGGGTGGTGCTGCGCACCTTCCGGGAGGCCTTCCCTGAGGGCCGGCTCTACGTGGCCGGCTTCCGCTTGGCCCTGGTGGGAGGGAGGCCGGAGGCGCCGGCTGAGCTGGCCGCCTCCCTGGAACGGCTGCCCGAGAG